>JBDHYH010000115.1:0-12274 GCA_039811325.1 Chitinophagaceae bacterium
CAATTGGCAATACACAAATCAACATTTCACAACAAAAACTATTTATCATGATTAAGTTACAAGTGATCGGCCATCTTGGAAAAGACTGCAGGCAGAATGAAGTGAACGGAAAGAATGTGATCAATTTCAGCGTGGCTCATACAGAGAAATTTAAGAACGCATCAGGCACCATGCAGGAAAAAACTACGTGGGTAGAGTGTGCTTATTGGACAGACAGAACGGGTATTGTTCCTTACTTAGTAAAAGGACAATTGGTATATGTAGAAGGAAGTCCTGATACTGAAGCATACAAAAAACAAGATGGTGAACCTGGTGCTTCATTAAAACTACGGGTGCGCGATGTGCAGTTGCTCGGTGGCCGTGCAGATGCGCAACGGACAGATGAAGTTCCGGGCGGGCAGTACAAGAGCGCATCACCGGCCTCAACTCCGGTAGTTCATGAAGAGAGTGCGGATGACCTTCCATTTTGATTATTGAATTTTTATGTTGTTTTAGTGAGCGGCTTTTTTGTGAAGCCGCTTTTTTTTTTGTGCCACGTGTATGTTGCTACTCTCTTAAAAATTTAGGCACGAGAGTTTTACAATTTCTTTATGGCATGGTCGGCACCTAATTTGAGGAAGGGGTATTTGGAAACGATAATTAGAATTCCAACTATTAATTAATCTAAAATGTGCAACTTATGAAAACGTTTCAATCCTTAGTGGTATGTGGTTTATTGGTCGGAGCAACAATTGGATGCAAGAAAGAACCACTTGATAACTTAACAGATGCAGAATCCAGAATTTATATCACCGACCATGATTCTACTGTAAACTTCAATACTTTCAAAACCTTCAGCATTTCCGATTCGGTCGCGTTAATAGAAAATGGCAAAGCACAACATCAACTCAACGATGCTGACGCCGCCTACATACAGGCAGTGAAGGATGTAATGCAATCGAACGGATATATAGAAGTAAACAAAGACGACGATCCTGATCTCGGGATCACTGTCAACAGGATTATCTCTACATCCACCGGTGTCATCAGCTATGGCTCTTATTGGGACAATTATGATGTTTACTGGGATCCCTATTATTGGGGTTACCCGGGATACGGATATTATTTACCATACTCGTATGCAGTGTACCAGATTCGTGAAGGTGCAGTGAGTGTGGATATGGTGGACCTGAAGAATGCTCCTGAAAACAATAAACTAAAAGTAGTGTGGACCGGGCTGATCAGGGGCAGTGGTATCTATAATGCTTCTGTGGCAGAAAGCCAGGTGAAGGCGCTCTTTGATCAGTCACCTTATTTGAAAACTGAATAAAATTTAAAACCATGAAAAAGAGTTTAATCATATCAATATTCTTTCTTCTTGGCATGGGGCTTACAGCCCATGCACAGGAATCGAAAGTAAATCTGAATATCAATTATAATTACAGTTTTCCTGTAAGCCATTTTAATTCCGATTTGGTGAGCAATGCATCGTCCCGTGGGTTTACCGGAAACCTTATGTACGAGTTGAATCCTAAATTGTCAGTGGGGCTTGGTGTAGGCTATCAGGATTATTACCAGAAATACCCCAGGCAGAATTATAAATTAGGACAATCCCAGGAAGTGTCAGCCGTGCTTTCTAATTCGATACAAATGGTGCCGGTAATGGCAAGGATAGCGTACGAACCTTTGGGCTCATCTGATTCCAGGGTACAGCCTTACATTTCCCTGGCCGCAGGTGCCAATTTTGTAAACAATGATCAATATCTCGGTCAGTTTGGGAGTGGCAATACAAGTACAGGATTCAGAGGAGCGGCAGGATTGGGCGCGAAGATTCCCTTAGGGAAAACCAGCAGATGGGGTATAGATGCAGGAGGCACTTATGACTATGCCCCATACACGAAATTTGGATATAAAGACCTGAATACTGTGAATGTGCATGGCGGCCTTTATGTAGGACTTAAATAGTGGGTTTATTCATTGCTTTTAGATAGAGCCTTTGGATGATAAAGGAAATTGAAAGATTTCCCGGGCTCCAAGGGCTTTTTCCTGTCATGATGTTTGAGGATTCTCTTGTATATTTAGGCAAAAAAAATCTACCACAAGATGAAGCAGATTTCTATTGCAATTTTTCTTTCCGCTTTTTCAATTTCGTGTATGCATTCGGGTAAGCTTAGAGCAAATGAAAACAAACAAAAAGAATTCAGGATGAATAAAGTTGTAGCACACAGGGGAGCCTGGAAGGTAGCAGGCCTTCCGGAAAATTCGGTAGCGGCACTGAAGGCAGCTATTAAGATGGGATGCTTTGGCAGTGAAACGGATGTGCATTTGACTGATGATAGAGCTATTGTGGTGAACCACGATCCGGATTATCATAAGATGGTGATACAGTCTAGCGACCTTTCAGCACTCAGAAAAATCAAACTTTCTAATGGTGAAAAATTACCCGAACTATCAGATTTTCTCAAAGTGATCAGAAAGCAAAATGAAACGAAACTGATCGTTGAAATAAAACCGTCAGTGCGTGGCAGGGAATGGGCCATGAAGACAGTGGCAAAGGTGGTATCAGAAGTGAACCAGTATGAGGCCGCCTCTCATGTGATTTATATAAGTTTTGATTTTGAAATATGCCGGGAAATTTTGCGATTGGTGCCAGGAGCAAAAGTGCAATACCTGAACGGTGATAAAACGCCGCAGGAAGTAAGCAACGCGGGACTTTCAGGGATCGACTATCATTATTCTGTTTTTCAAAAGCATCCTGAATATTTTCAGGAGGCAAAGGGTTTGGGATTGAAAACAAATGCCTGGACAGTGAATGATTCACTGGTGATGGATTGGTTACTTGCAAAAGGTGTTGATTTTATCACCACTAACGAACCTGCGCTTGCATTAGAACGCGAACAAGAATCACCTTTGCACGAAGGATGGAAGCTGACATGGAGTGATGAATTTTTCAAGGAAGGTTTGCCGGATACTTCAAACTGGAACTACAATACCGGTGGCGATGGTTGGGGAAATAATGAAAAGCAGTATTATACCAAACCGGGTTCAGGCAATGCTTTTGTTCGTGATGGTATGCTTCACATCATAGCAAAGAAGGAGCAGGAAGGAAAGAATGAATACACGTCTGCCAGACTGATGACTGCCAAAAAGCATAGCTGGAAATATGGCCGTATCGAGGCCAGGCTCAAGTTACCTAAGGGTGTAGGCTTGTGGCCTGCATTCTGGATGCTGGGCGATAATATCAATGAGGCAGGCTGGCCAATGTGTGGAGAAATTGACATTATGGAACATGTAGGATATATGCCCAACACGATTTTAGGAACGATTCATACAGATGCCTTCAATCACGTGAAGGGAACACAACGCGGAGGGGAATTCAAAATTGATGATCCTTACAGTCAGTTTCATGTATATGCAGTGGAATGGAATGCGGATAAAATTTCTTTTTTTGTGGATGATCACCAATACATGGAATTTGCCAATGAACATAAAACTGCGGCTGAATGGCCGTTTGATCTGCCCTGCTTCATCATACTGAACATGGCAGTGGGTGGAAATCTTGGCGGTGTAAAGGGAGTAGATAACAGCGCGTTTCCGGCAACGTATTTAATAGATTATGTCAGAGTATGGCAGAAATAATTGCCGAATATCTTACCAGGGATCAGTTATAAATTTGCAGCATGCCTAATGAAGAGAAGCCCAAACCCAATTTTTTGTGGAGCCTGATTCATCTCAGGTGCCCGCGATGCAGGAGGGGCGATATGTTTGTTCACCAGAATCCGTACAGGAAATTCAGTATGAAGTATATGCTTGAGATGCATCATAAATGCCCTGTGTGCGGACAAGTGTTTGAGTTGGAAACAGGCTTTTGGTATGGTACCGGCTACGTAAGCTATGCAATCACAGTAGCGTTTTCAGCATTCACTTTTATTTTCTGGTGGCTTACTATAGGCTTTTCGCTTGATGACAACAGGCTGGTCTATTGGCTCATTGCCAATGGTGTATTGAATCTTGTATTGCAACCATTCTTTATGCGAATCAGCAGGCTGATATTTCTTAATTTTTTTGTGCGTTACAATGAGAATTATGATTCTGAAGAAGGGGTGAAGTTTTCTTAGGATTTTCTCAGTCTAATTATTTTTTTTGCCACCACGAACCTGGCCGCCGGGGCGGAGTCACGAAAGATTTTTTTTCTCCTTTTTCTTCTTAGTACCTTAGTGCCTTCGTGGCTGAATTGATTTTTTTGCCACAAACCTCAGAGGTTCACAGAGGATTTTCTTAGTGGCAATCAAAAAAAAATGGCCGTACAGATATTTTCTGCGCAGCCATTTTCATCGAGTAATGAAGTTTATTGTTTTACAAACTTCTGAATAGTTACTTTTCTTCCCTGACTAAATTTCAATAAATAAGCACCTGGCGGGAATGTCGAAATATTGATCTGCTTCATGCCTACTGTTGATGGACTTACGGTAGTCCTATGAAATACTTTTCCATTGATATCAACAATACTGATGGTACCGCCTTCTGCAGCATTATACTTTACTTTCAGCAGGTCAGAAGCAGGATTGGGATAAATACTCATTGTAACGGGCAGATCATTAAGTGTTGCATTGACAACTTTAGAAAGATAAGACCTGCCATCCCTGTCTTTCATGTTTAATCTGTAATACAATTTATTGACACCCTGGTTGTAGGCATCGTTATCCACAAATGAATATTTCTTTGTAGTATTTGATTGCCCTGCAGCAGCTACACTTCCTATATTTTCAAAATGCTCTCCATCCTTGCTACGCAAGACTTCAAAGTGATCGGAATTATTTTCTGATGAAGTACTCCAGTTGAGAAGCACATTTTCCGGGTAAACTGTTGCAACCAACCCACTTAATGTTACCGGCAATGGACTATATGGCCCCTGGAGTTTATAGAAATCGTAATAGCCATCTACACCCCCGTTACCGTTATCGGCATTGAGATATATGTCACCTTTCCAGATGAAATAAAAATCCGGATCCGAATCTCCTGACAAATTAATATTGACTATAGGTTGGGTGCCTGAAATAGACCCATCGCTGATCCAGGGTTCAAATCCGTTTGTTCCATCATTGCCTGAAAAGACGACTCCTGATGTAGTATAAAGATAGCTGTCTCCGACTCCATCACCGGAAGTATTGATGTCCTTCACAAGAACAGTCCCTACTGTTGTGCCGTCTGTTTTATATAATTCTACGCCACCAGTGCCATCGTTTGCAGAAAAGAAAATATAGCCATTGTAATTGGTGGTTCTGTTGAAGTATTCTATTCCATAATCATTTGAAGCCAGTTTATTTATATCAGCACTCCATGCCGGCCAGAGAATTGGATCAGAACCATCACCCGGGTTAGTATTGATATCTTTGAGCATGGTAGTTCCGGATGCAGTGCCATCTGTTGTCCACAATTCCATTCCAGAGGCATCAGTGGTAGCAGCAAAAACCAATTTATTCTGCAACACAACACTATTTACTATAATAGGACTGGAACCTTCAGATCCCGTATTAATATCAGCTACCATGGAAGTAGAAGAGCCATCGGTGGACCAAAGTTCTGAATCCACTCCTGTTTCTGCAGCGACGAAGTATATTTTATTGTTCCAATTCATGAGTTGTGGAGGAAAAAATCCTGCAAATGGATTTGAAAAGTCTTTTACCAGGGTTGCAGAAGCAGTTCCTATGGTCGAATAAATTTTCATTCCTGATGATGTACTGCCAATGCTAAAAAAAATTGTATTGCCAATGTGAGAATATCCATTAATTGAAAAACCGGTGGGAAGGTCAAGTATCTTTGTGAATGTGCTTCCCTGCAATGCATAGACAGCATTGCCCGTGTTGTTGGTAGCATTAAAATACAATACATTATTAAGGGAAGCAAAAAAAGGGTTATCAAAACTGTTACCGGCTCCGGGATTAAAGTCTGTAACGGATACAGGCGACCCGCTTCCTGTATATTCATATAGCTCCCTGCCCAATGCCGGTGTGTATGCCGTGAAATAAACTTTATTGTTGAAATTTACGAAATCGGCTGGTTTCGAACTATCTGGGCCACTCCAGATGTCACTCACCAGTACCGTACCCACGCCGGTACCATCGGTTGACCATAATTCAGAACCGTTAGCAGCATTCAATCCGGCAAAATATACTTTGTTGTTCAGAATCGTATATCCATTGAGATCAGATTTTACCGTTGACATTTGCATTGTGCCAACAGCAGTGCCATCGCTGGTCCAAAAGGTACTATCCCTGTCGCTTGTTAGCAATAGCTTGCCATTAAAGGGGACACCTGAAAGGTTGTGATTGTCATCTAACTGTATTGCCTGTCCGAAAACATAGGGAGGTATTTCGATAAACGCAATACACATTAGAATCATGTAGAAATTTTTCATCGCCTGTGAGTTTTTTATTGTGAATTAAAGTCTCAGTCGATTTCAAAAAGTAAGGAGAAGATTTTTCAGAACGAGGATAATGGACGTATTTCCTTGTAATGTGAAGTTAAGATAGTTTGGATAAAAATGGATGAATGGGTTAGAATATTTATGACCTGATTCCAGGGAATCATATTCCGATGATGTGAATTGCAGCATGGCTATGTCAAATAAAGAGCCGGTTCAAACTTTAATTGAACCGGCTCTTTTCGAAAGCTTTCAGCCTATCAGTACATCACTTTGATCATGTGTAGTCCACTGTCAGGTTTCAATATTTCCAGGTTATAGATTCCATGTGATAACCTGTAATCCCAATTCAGTGTTTCTAAACTGTTGCCTGCCATTCTCGTGATATATTTTTCAATTACCAGTCTGCCATTCATATCAGTAACGCGCATTCGGTATTTTCCTTCTGGTTGGTTCCTGAACAATAATTGAATAACGCCATTCTTTACGGGGTTTGGATACACCGTAATAGTAGGAACTACTAATGGTACTGTTACTTTGACGATGCTGGTATATGCCGGTTTACCGTCTTTTGAAACAGATTTGATACGGTAATATACCACGCCTGACCCCGGATTCTGATCCAGCCATTGATATTGTGAATTTTGCAACGTATTTGCAGGCAAGGTGTGGGCCGACTTGAAATGGACACCATCAGCAGATTTTTCAATGTCATACTTTTCAATGCCGCTTTGATTTTGAACAGACCATGATACCAGCACATCGCTGTTTGTCAACACTGCATTGATATTGGTGAAAGTAACAGGTAACGGACCTGCCGCAGCTTTAAATACAATTCTAAACCTGCCGGTTGCGTAGGATGCCACGGCTGACGTTACTTCGAAATTGATTTCAGTAGTGCCATCAGGTTCTAACAAGGTCTTCTTTTGAGTGAATTGATCTTCGAGCCATGCTTCGAGTCCTGACCTCTCCAGGTTCTTGTTTATGAATTCTAATTTGTATGGCTGTTTCCTCATGTTGGTCATCCTGAAGAAGATCGTATCAGTCATCACCGGTACAGGTCTTCTCTCTACCACCAGGTATTCGCCTCCGGAATAAATCCCGAAATTCTCTCCACTATTTAATATTTTCCTGGCATCCTCACCATCAATACCAACATTATATTCATTATTGAGGATAGAGAGAGAGCCATCCATAAGTGTTGGTGTGCCACCCTGCATCAGGTACAGGTTGCTCCTGATCTTTATTGGATTGCTTTTTTGAGTGTAAGTTCTCATGAGAATCTTACTGCCATTTGCTTTGGCATTTTCATTTATGGTAACACTACCCGGTGTGCCGGAATTACTTTGAACATAAAATGCCTGTCCGCTTTGAATAAAGTTTTGTAGCCCTGCATAAGCGCCTCCACCAGGAGTGGCTGTGTAATCTGCGCCGTCAAAAACCAATGTTTGGTAAATCCCGGTACTGAAATATCCTCTCGATGGGTCTGTAGGATCCCATACCGTTAGATCTCTTCCGATATTATTGAATCCAAACAGCCGGATATCAATGGACGATGCATAAGGGTTCCCGACAGACTCAAATTTATTTGGTTTCACCGGCATAGTAAACAGACCAGTGTAAAGAGTTCCTTTACTTCTCAATACTGTATTGCTTGCAGGACTGGATGCTCCTACTGATGTTCGGTCACCCCTCACAAACATGAAGTAACCATGGTCATTATGGACATCGATAAAGGTACTTGGAATGCCAATAAAGTTGTTATTATCGGAATTATAAACCTTCATCGATGGATTGAAGGAAAGTTGGTCAAATCCATAAGAGTTCCAGTTTGAATTGGAATCTGTGATCTGTGTGCCAAAGCCGGGCTTAGGGTTCTGTACAAAACTAGTTGCACCTTCCTGCAATGCATTCTTGATGCTCTGCCCGGTAGTAGGGAAAGTAATCAGTTGCCATGCTCTCGCATGTTCGTCAGGGAGGATACCAGTGTTGATATACCTTTCAACCGTAGCCTTTCCGGAAATAGCCTGGCTTGAAGTTATCGGTCCAATCCATGCTGTATTTTGTTTGTTTGATTTAATAGTGAGGTGATCATTGGTTTGCAATGTTGCAGTAGCACTATTAAAAGTAAGAGAATTGTAAATATCCACATCACCCTGCATCGATACACCGGCATTATTGCTCAGTTTCAAATCCTTGACGTTGTTATTGACAAAGAGATTTGCAGGTATTTGCTGTGCAGTGGTTCCGACTAAATCCAAAGTTCCATCAGAACAATCTATCCGCGCCAGTCCGGGTGCTGTAAATGTTCCGGCCACCTGGAATGTCGCATCATTGGTGATTGTAAGCAGGGCTCCATTTTCTAAAACGATATTGTTCACAAGTACACTACCTGTGCTGATGACAGGCTGGTTAGGAGCACTGGATGGAATATATACATCAGGACATGACGTTGTAGGTAATAGGTTATCACTCCAGTTGCCGGTAGTGTTCCAATCAGAACTTACAGTGCCGATCCAGTAGTTGTGCCTTCCCACACTCAAAGTAGGAGATGTTACCACACCGCATCCATTGTTGACATATGCCCTATAAAGTACCGGAGTAGTAATCCCAGTGTAATTTTCTGTGGTTGTCGTATTCGAAATGTCGTTCCATGTAACTCCATTGTCGGTTGATTTCTGCCATTTCTGAATAGCACCGGCTTGTCCGGATAAAGTGATTATACCCGTACCTGTGCAACTGCCTGTTGTTTGAACCAGGGAGCCTCCAACCGAAGCCGGGTTTATATTCAAGGTTCCGCTAATAGATGCAGTTACTGAACAAGTACCCGTTGTGGTAACAGTGTAATTAAATGCGCCAGACTGGGTAGGTGTACCTGATAAAATGTATTGCTGGCCATTCTTTGTCATAGTAACTCCGGCAGGCAATCCGGATACAGTTGCCCCATTGGCAGTACCTGCAATTGTCATCACAATATTATCAATAGGTGTGTTGATACACAATGCCTGATCCTTATTGCCGCTGGATTCTGAAATGGACTGAGTCGTAACTTCAATGGTTCCTGTTTTTGAATCTACATCACATGAGGTACCGGAAGTGGTAATGGTGTAGTTGAATGTACCGGCTACAGATGGTGTCCCTGAAATTGTAACATCATTGCCGGTTTGAGAGTAAGTAACTCCTGTTGGTAATCCCGTAACAACGGCTCCTGTAGCTTTGCCGCTGAGGTGATATGTAATGGATGGTAATGCAGCATTAATACAAAGTGTATTGTTTGCAAGCCCATTGGACAATGCCACTTTTTGTTCATTTACAATTATAGTTCCCGATTTAATTTTCGGATTGCAACCTCCCGTTGTGCTTATCGTGTATGTATAGGTACCTGCCGTAGTTGGTGATCCGTTGATGATCATTCTGTCCTGGTCCCAAACGGCACTGACCCCATCAGGTAATCCTGTGATGGTAGGAGCTCCGGGTGTACCATTTCCCACATTATAAATAATCTGCCCGATGGGGGCATTCTTACATACTTCCTGGGCATCTGTACCGGCAGGAGTATTGAGTGTGATGAAGGTCGACAGTGTTGCAAAGGAGATGTCGTCAATGGCAAAGTCGTTACCACCATGTGCCGGTTCTTTGTTCTTAATCTTGAGTACGATAGAATTAGTTGAAGGGCCGGACGTCCACGTACCATAGAAACGTTGCCAGTTGTCATGTGCAGGGTCACTGTCTCCGGGTCGGGCCGTTAGATTTAGTTGGCTTCCTACTTCGACATCGTTAATAGTGAAAATTAACTTTGCAAAAGGACTTACATTATTTAAGCTCCTGGCCCATGCAGCGAAATAATAAGTAGTATTGGGCAACACATCAATGGTTTCTTCCCATACATTGATATTATCGTGCCCATTTACAGCCATGAAGTTCCCGCTACCGCTGGTATGATCAAATCCCCAGAAGTTTGAATGCACGTATTTCCCATTGGTGGTAATAGAATATCCCCGATTATCATTGTCGGGTTCCAATTCATTTCTAATAGGGTCCGGCAAGTCTGGTACATATAAATACCCTGAAGAAAATGACCCATCATTGCCCGCCTCAAAATCTCCATTTTCTACCAATTCTCTTGCAACTGAAATAGTACCCGTACCTGTACATCCCTGGGCAGTAGTTACGGTAACATCATAATCATTGGCAATGTCCACATCAATACTTTGCGTTGTTTCACCGGTGCTCCAGAGGTATGTACCAGATGGATTAGATGTGGCATTCAACCGTACTTTGCCGGGAGCGGAGCAATAGTCTGACGATAGCGTTACTACCGGCGTTGGGTTTACAGTCAGTGTCGCATTATTAGTAACGCTGCACCCAAAACCATTGGTCAGTGTTGCTGTATAAGTTTTCGGGCCTGACGTGGAAGGCTTCACATAGATCACAGAGGTGGCAGTCCCGGTATAGGCTGTATTAGCTCCGGGATCTGTGTAAAGGTCTGTGGTGGGCGACCAGACTACATTA
The DNA here is from genome assembly GCA_039811325.1 of Chitinophagaceae bacterium. GTDB lineage: Bacteria > Bacteroidota > Bacteroidia > Chitinophagales > Chitinophagaceae > Ginsengibacter. The sequence goes on from JBDHYH010000115.1 coordinate 10,916, forward strand.
GCAGGTGATGATGGAAGCTGGTAATATATTGTAATACTCCAATTTTGTAATGTGCCAGATGTTCCACTCCTGAAATCGCTGGCTCTTAATGTCCAGGTTCCGTTTGAAATACCGAACAGGCTGTTCCAGGATGTTGTAGTACTTATATTGACGTTTGCTCTGCTGGCGGCGTAGGTTCCATTAAAGGGATTCCCATTATTGGTCAAAGGATTGATGCTGCTGCTGCTGATTGTGGTATTAGTGAAATTCTTTCCACTGCCTCTTCCGTTTACAAGATTCAGGATTTGTCCGTTAGGAGCCTGAAGGAAAATTCTTAAATCACTGGTTCTGTTGTGTTGAATATTGAATTTAACATCAATGCCTGTGACAATTGCTCCGGCAGGGATTCCAGAGATACCAATGTTGCTATTAAGATAGGAGTTGTTCCTTGGAATTGTCTGATTAACTGTTTGTGGCCCTCCACTCTTTGTGCCATTTGTTACAGTAGATAGAGTGGCTACCAAACTTACTATTGAACCCTCGCAAAGTGTTGCACTGTTAGGCGTAATATTGATTGCCGCAGGTTTCGGATTCACTGTTACTGTAGCTGAAACGCCACTGATATTTTGTGTACATCCGGTTGAAGCAACCACTTTCGTAATAGCATAAACATAAGTACCCGGAGTGCCTGTTGGTACATTTACACTGGTGGTAGGACTCCCCTGGATGGTTGGTTGTGGTGTACCATTTATTGTGTAGGTAAATGTATAGGGGCTCGTAGCATTGGATCCTGTAAAGGAAATTGCAGGCTGTGGTGCATCCTGGCACACCGCTATTGCCCCTGCAATGGCTGCATTCGGTAATGGATTGACTGTAACAGTCGCCACATTGGAATAAGTACTTGTACAAGGAGTGTTTTGAACCAATACGCGGTATTGCCTTGTCTGAGTCAGATTCGTGTATGCCTCGCTGTTAGTAGAATTGGTGATATTGTTCCATGAACCGCCACCATCAGTGGAATATTCCCAGCGTACTACTGCCCCGGTATTTCCACTCAATGTCAATGAGCCGCTATTGGTACCTGAGCAAACAGTAGTTGATCCCGAAATAGATCCTCCAACGGAGGTGGCATTCACCGTAATGGTTACATTAGTGGAATTGGCAAAAGAACAAACACCGCTTTGAACAACAGCTCTGTACATCGTTGTTTGAGTTATGTTAGAGTAAGAGAGTGTAGTTGTGGTGTTACTGATTGAACTCCATGTTGAACCTCCATTAGTTGAACTCTCCCACTGGATTACATTGCCTGTTTGTCCGCTCAATGTGATGCTTCCAGAATTGAATCCATAACATACCGTTGCATTTCCGGTAAGCGTACCG
>JBDHYH010000116.1:0-12249 GCA_039811325.1 Chitinophagaceae bacterium
AATTTAATAAGATACTGGGGGAACTTGTTTCGCCCGTTGGGGCTTTGCAGTTATTCGGATACAAAACTATTGTTTCCCCTGACATTTGCAAGTCTTTTGACAAATATTTTTGCGGAAATTACGGTCAGAGATTAATTCTCAAAGGTAATAGTACGCCGATTCAGGGTAATTAACACACAGCCCAAACCCTTTCTACGCCTTGATTTCATGGACCTTTTACCATCATTCTTACATAGTTGAAAACATTTGTGGTAACAAGGCAATTTATTGAGCATCATTCTCGTTAAAAAAATCTAAGGATACATTTTACCTGTTTTCCATAGTAGTTATCATCTGAAAATCCAATCTATGAAAAAAGAAAAAGCTACAATCCTGGTGATTGGAAGCCATCAAAAACCTGTCAAGCCAAAGCGGATTTCGGGTTACGTGCTTATTAACTGGAAGAAATACATTGCACTTGGGTTTGCAGTGATCCTGTTACTTTCTACAGCCATTGGTTATCTCATTTCAGACAGAATGGGTCAATTAGCCATACAATCAGTGCTCAGAAATAAAATTCACAGCCTGCATGCGTCATTTGCCGAAATAGATACGGCAGCTATCAAGGCTAAATTCAATAATATAGATAAGGAACTGGAAACTATCAATGCCTACCTGAAGGCCAGGGGAATCAATCAAAGGATTCAATTGCCTCAAGGAGGTGAAGTTGGAAATGATGAGGTGACATCGGCCGAAGAAACAGGAGAATTTTACGAAAATTACATAAAGAAGATTAATTATAATCTCTCTTACACTCCGCTGGGATACCCATTTTACGGTACGATTACTTCTACATTTGGCCACAGAGAAAATCCATTCAGCGGGGCAGGAGTGGAAACACATAAAGGACTTGATATCCGCGCTCCTATGGGTGCACCTGTCAAAGCAATGGCTAAAGGTGTGGTAATTTTTGCCGGTAGAAAAGGTGGCTTTGGTAATTGTATCATGCTGAGGCACGCTAATGGATTTGAAACCTTGTATGGGCACTTATCCAGAATTCTTGTTTCTAACGGCCAACAGGTAGATATAGGCACTGAAATTGGGAAGGTCGGATCTACAGGAAGATCAACAGGCCCGCACCTTCATTATGAAGTCCATCGATTTGGCCAAAGAATCAATCCGCAATCATTTTTAACGCTTAAATAAAATATCCTATGTTCAAGAAATCAGACAAAGAAAAACCATTAGACCTCGGTAAACAGGAGATCAGCACACTCATAGGAGAAGGTTTCCATATAACAGGAGAAATAACGGGCAATTCCGTTATAAGAATTGATGGAAAAGTAACGGGTAACGTGAATGTGCAATCAGGTGTTATTCTCGGCGAAAGTGGTGAAATAGATGGAGACCTGGTGAGTGGGTCAGCAATTATTTACGGAATCGTAAAAGGCAACATTACCTCAGGACAATTGGAGATTAAAAAATCAGGAGCAGTGCACGGTGATATCGAAACCGATACAATCGAAATTGAATTAGGCGCCCATTTCACCGGCAAATTGAGTATGAAAAAAACAAAGCAAGAGCAAGAGCCAGAATTGCTTCGTGAAGCCGGTTAGAAAGTTGGATATTTCAAAATATAATTCCAAGGAAAAAGGCTGAACCTGTCAGGATTCAGCCTTTTTGTTTTGAGATTCTAATAGTTATTTCTTAGGAGTGTCTTTCGGCAAATCAGCAGGATTATTAATTACCGGACCTTTCATTTCCGTATCAGATGGATTCAGTCGTAGAAGCTGTTCCATACCGATCACCTGCTGTAGCAACTGCGTTACTACACGATTGTCATAAGCAAGAGATTGCTGCTTTTGCTCATCCAGGCTGTTGAAATAAGTGATTTGCTGCTGCAGGTCTTTTTGTAGCGCATCCGAAACTTTTTTCGCAAGTACCGTATCTCCGGCAGCGTATGCTGCACGCAAAAACTCACTGGTGATCAGGTTTTGTTGTTGTCTGCGGGATGGCATGGCATAAGGGAAGTTTTCCTGCAACATGTTCTTATCGCATCTTTCCAGCAGGTCTTTTGCTTTGTCCTTTTTTCCGGATGTGGCAAGGTCTAACGCCACCTGTGCAAATGCCAGGCGGATGGAATTCAGGTGCCTTCTGTTTTCTTCATCAAAATAAACTCCAGGCTTCTGAGCATCGCCAAATCGGAATTTTTTCATCATAACATTATAAGCCCAATCCTGGTTTACGTGACTATTTTTTACAGGTACAAGCCTGTAAGTCAGTCCGTCCATACGGAGGTAATCAACAAAACCAAGGTCGTCATATGGTGATGTGAAGTAGATCGGGCGTTTCCAATTATTTGCTGCAATGATATTAAGGATGGCTGATTCATTTTTGCCCAGCACACTCTTGGGTATCTTAAACTCAATAGTGTCTGACACCTGGTCATTTGAATTTACAGTTCCGTTTTTACGTACTAACATGGTATCTACAGGAACTGTAACTGTCTGTGTAGGGTAGGCATTGATGACATCGTCATTATTAATATAAGTACGTGAAGGGTCATCACTACCTGCATAATCTCTCATCATAGTTTTCAGATCCATTGGCTTATCAGCGACCTTTGAAAAACCAGGCAACTGCGGGATATAATAAACTCCATCACGTTTGCTGCCTATGATCTGGTCAGGGCTCCACACCTGGTCTATAGGTGCACTTTTATTCACTGCATAGCGCAATTGATTGATGTACCAATCTGTTCCCAAAAGGCTGGAATTAATTACCCTGATATCAGGTCTTACTCCCAATACTTCTTGTGCAAACCAAAGAGGGTAAGTATCGTTATCGCCAAATGTGATTAAAATTGCATTGGGAGCACAACTCTCCAGGTAATCAACTGCAAGATCTGGTGCTAATGTTTTTTGGCTGCGGTCATGGTCATCCCATTCCTGGAACCCCATCAATACCGGTACAGCGAGTGTGCACAACAATCCGGCTCCGATAGCAGCCATTTTTGGAGCCATCTTTTTTCCAAACCAGTCTTTTACCATCATCACTCCCAATCCTATCCAAACAGCAAAGGCGTAGAATGACCCTACATAAGCGTAATCCCTTTCTCTGGGTTGATTTCCTGCCTGGTTGAGATAAAATACAATAGCTATTCCTGTGAAGAAAAAAAGCAAGGCGACAACGAGTGTATCTTTTTTATCTCTTGTAAACTGATAAAAAAGCCCGAGCAACCCAAGAATCAATGGCAATGCATATAATTTATTATTGGCCTTATTATTTTTTAGTGCATCCGGAAGTTTGGACTGGTCGCCTAATCTTGCATTATCCCAAAAGGAAATTCCTGTTTGCCAGTTGCCATCCCTCACATTACCCATATCAACACCCTGCAGGTCATTTTGCTTGCCGGCAAAATTCCAAAGGAAATATCGTGTGTACATCCAGTTGAGTTGATAGCTGAAGAAGAATGCAAAATTGTCTGCCATGGTAGGAGTGCTGTAGTATTGACCGGTTTTAGGATCCTTGCCAATGCCAGCAAAAGCAGCATAATAGTCAGCATGGCCTTGCTCATTTTGACTATCCCACATACGTGGAAAGAAATGCTTATCAGCATCACTGTATATGTAGTTTGCCTTTGAACCTTTCTTTTCGTATTTGGTTTTTCCTTTCACATAAGTATGTTCCACATCCACTCTCTCCGGCTGTGCTGTAAAGTCAGGCCCGTTAAGAATCGGCCAGTCTCCGTATTGTTCACGGCTTAGATATCCTACCAGGCTCACGGGATTGTCCACATTAAACATATCGATCGGAGGATTAGCAGTACTTCTGATGAGGGTGGTAAAGTAAGTAGTGAAGCCCAGTAACACAAAAGCAAAAGCCCACATTCCTAATTTCAGGAAGTTCCAATTGTTTTTCATGGCTATCTTCTGTACTATATAGATAGCCACTGCGAGAAGGATAAAGAAGAAGGTGAATCCCGTAAAGAAAGGAGCACCAAAACTATTGGTAAAGAGAATATCAAATTTACCGGCGAGTTTGATCGTCCATTGTATCATTGGCACCTGCACCAGCCCTGTGATGACACAACCGGCAATGAAAGCCCAGAAAGTGCCCCACCGTGTGGCTTTGTATCTCTTAAAATAATAAACCATTACGATAGCCGGAATAGTAAGGATACACAACAGATGTACACCAACAGACAATCCGATCAGGTAAAAGATCAGGATCAACCATCTGTCTGCTTTGGTGAAATTTCCTTTAATGCCTGCTTTAATTTCATGAGTGACATCTTGTTCCCATTTCAACACAGCCCAAAAAACAATTGCAGTGAAGAATGATGAACTTGCATATACTTCTGATTCCACAGCACTGTACCAGAAGGAATCACTAAAAGTGTATGCGAGAGCACCGACAATACCAGCGGAAATGATGGTGATGATCTGTGCTGATGTAAGATTTCCTGAATTTTCTTTTTCTATGATTTTGCGAGCGAAATGAGTAATGGTCCAGAAAAGAAACAAAATTGTGAACGAACTGCACAAAGCACTCAGGCTGTTGAGACCTAATATGGCATTATGCGGATCAGAAAAAGGAATCATGAACAAGCGTCCCATCATGGCAAATAGTGGGGCGCCGGGCGGGTGAGGAATCTGTAACTTGTAAGCGCTGGATGCAAATTCGCCACAATCCCAGAATGAACCTGTGGCTTCCATAGTACTCAGGTAAACAAAGCTGGCTATTGCAAAAATGATCCAGCCTGTGATATTGTTAATCTTTCTAAAACTCATATTGCTTATTTGTTTTTTGTACAAACTGGGCAAATATAAACCTATGGCCGATAAGTAAACATTATCAGCGATATTTTTGTGCAAAGGAATGTTAAGAGGTGGAGGGAAGGGTTCCAAATTGGTTGATTGATTCAGCAAATCATCCTGAAAAAAACCTGTCATTCTTCCAATTTTCAGGATTGGATTCTATGTGGTCATTAATGCGCTGATATTCCAAATCATCACGAATTATATGATCGTGAAATAGTGATTGCCATGCGAATTCAATTCCTAATCTATTGGTATGTTTTGTAACGGCAGATTTGTAAGAACCAATAATAGACGAAACAGTATTCTTTCCCTGGTTTTGAAATCGATGTTGGGCGGGCGAAATTGGTGGCTGTTCTGATTGTAGAGACAAGGCATGCCTTGTCTCTACAGCATCCAACAAATTGTTATTTAGAACCAATATCCCATGCAGATGATTCGGCATTACCTGGAATGCACCCAATTCCACATTCTTTGAATGGTGCGGTATTTCATGCCACAATACATCCGCCAAAATCCCAGCGGACGCCAAATACATTTTTCCTTTGATGATTTCACCAAAGAAATGTTTTCTTCCTTTTGTGCAAATGGTTATGAAATAAGAACCTGCAGTGCCATAATTCCACCACGATGCACGGGCAGATGCAATACGGTATTTATTTTGAAATTTATCTGACATGCAAATGATAATTGTTTAGATAAATCTTTATTATTTTTCATTTTATCCATGATGATATTTCTCATTCCTCAGTATCGTACACGCACGATACACCTGCTCTGCAAGTATCAGCCTGACCAATTGATGGGGAAAGGTTAGTTGTGACAAGCTCCATTTGAATTGGCATTTGTCCAATAAATCTTTATGAATACCAAATGCACCGCCTATGATAAATACCATCTGCTTTGTACTGTTGAATGACTGTTGCTCGATAAAAGTTGCCAGGGCCGGCGAATCCATTTGCTTGCCGTGCTCATCCAATGCTACGAGGTAATCGCCGTTTTGCACGGCATTCAATATCACTGCTGCTTCTGCTTTCATCAACTCTTGCTGATTGGAGATTTTTGGTTGAGGAAAAATTTTCCATGCTACAGGAAAATAATGTTTGATACGCCCGGTAAAATCGTCGATGGCAGTCTTTAGTTCAGGGTCATGATTTTTGCCAATTGCGTAAAATAGAATCTTCATAAAAAATATTTCGTCCATTGAGCTTGCCGAAATGGATGGTGAAACATTTCCCTTCGGCAAGATCAGGGAGCGTTTTTTATGATCTTTCTCAAAATTATTCAAAAGTATGTTCAGTGATCCGGATCAAAATACTATCTGATGATTTCCATTGAGTCCATCCGTCATAATTGATGAGATCATCAAAATTGAATTCTCTGCCGAATGCTTTTTTCAATCGTATCCAGTCGCCTGAAACCTCTGTTACTACAAATGGTAAGAACCTGTCATTCTTCTCTTCATAAATAATGTGGCCTTCCGGCCGGTCATAAATAATCAAATTCTTTTTAGTGATGTATTCAGCCCTTTTGAGATAGTTTACCCACGGCTCATATTTGTAAGTTGTGGAATCATTTTCATCGATTTTATTCATATCAAAGAAGTGCTTTAAATTGATAAAGCAGGTCTCCATTTTTTGCTCATTCAATACGATCTCAAAAATATTATTGGATGTATTGATAACACGGAATTTCAATCCGGGAGAAAACCTGATAAGCCCGCTTGCAATATTTCTGTTGCCTTCGCTGTAGGAATCGCCCTCACTCAACCGATAGGGAGCAATGGCAGTTCTGGAAATAAATTTTGTCCTTCCGGATTTGTCGATTTCAAATTTTAGTGTATCAAATGGTATGGAATCGGCTGCATTTCTAAATAAAGGAATAGGACGATCTGTGGTCATTTCCAGCAGGCCTGAACCGATGAGTTTTTGAGCTTTTGTGACAGGAGTTTTTGCATTCATGGTTTCAATGTGTTGAGCAGTATTGCCCGTACTGCATGAAGTAAGGATTGCTATCGGTAATAAAAAAACAATAGCACAATGTTTTATCATTTTGTATTTATGTTTACGCTCGATGTTTGAATCAATTCTGAAATTAAAATACCATGCACCTCATAAAAAAAACGAAAAGTTTTAAAAATTGTTTTGAAATACACTCCCGGAATCTACGTTGACTTCATGCAAGAATTTTTATCTAATTTCATTCTTTTACTACTAACAAAGATAAAATGTTCAAAAAGCAATTTCCATTCTTAATGATGGCTGTCTGCTCATCTCTGATTTCAGTTGCACAGAACTACACACCAGCACCTGAGAACCTTAAAGCGAGAGAAGCATTTCAGGATAATAAATTCGGGCTTTTTATCCATTGGGGAATTTCAAGTGAATTGGGCGCCGGAGAATGGGTAATGAACAACAGGAACATCAAGGTAGATGATTATAAGCATTTGGTCAATGCATTTTACCCGCATGATTATGATCCTGCAAAATGGGTGGCCATGGCAAAAGCAGCAGGGATGAAGTACATTACTTTCATCACACGCCATCATGATGGATTCAGTCTGTGGGACACTAAATATTCTGACTACAACATTATGCATACACCTTATGGAAAAGATGTTTTGAAAATGCTCGCTGATGAATGTAAAAAACAAGGCATCACTTTAAACCTCTATTATTCTTTGCTCGATTGGGTGCGAGATGATTATCCTTACGAAACAGGCCGTACAGGGCGTGGTACCGGTAGGACAGGTAAAAGCAATTATGCACACTATCTTCAGTTCATGAAAGACCAACTCACGGAACTCTTAACCAATTATGGCCCTATCGGACAGATTTGGTTTGACGGACACTGGGATCAAACGAATGTAGAAGGCTCACATGACTTAACTTCCCGAATAGACTGGAAATACGACGAGATTTATGGATTGATCCATAAGTTACAACCGGCATGTATGATCGGAAATAATCACCACCAGGTTCCATTTGCCGGCGAAGATTTTCAAATGTTTGAACGCGATCTGCCCGGTGAAAATAAATCTGGACTCAGCTTTCAGAAAACTTCACCTCTTCCGTTAGAGACCTGCGAAACATTGAATGATTCGTGGGGATATAATATTACAGATACGCATTACAAATCAAGAGATGAGGTGATTCGATATTTGGTAAATGCTGCAGGCAGAAACGCCAACCTCTTATTGAATGTAGGGCCCCGACCTGATGGTAATATCAATCACCAATTCATCGACACACTCCAGGCAGTTGGAACCTGGCTTCAACAATATGGTAACTCAATCTTTGGTACACGAGGAGAATACATGCAACCGCAAGGTTGGGGGGTAATGACAGGGAAAGGGAGTACACGGTATGTCCACATCCTGAAGTTGCCTGCCGCACCATACGTTTTTTTACCCGGGTATGGTGCCAAAATAAAGAGTTGCAAATTGATGAACACATCGCAGCCAATAAAATTCAAGCAACAACCAGAAGGTGTATTTATTTTCACAGACAATGTTCCTAAAGACCAGGTGGATGCGGTGGTAGAATTAGAGCTGAAATAAAAAGATAGAAAGATTAAAAGTTGTGCGCAAGGCATTCGACACAATTGGCTCATTGGGCCTGCCAAATGAACAGGATATTTGAAAAGATACACCATAGAACACCACCATTTCAGAGCCAGGCAGGGGAATAAGGTGGCTATAAAACAAAAATCCGTTTCCGGATTATTCCTGAAACGGATCTTATTTGAGAAGTTCTTATTTAATAAAACCTTTGATTAAATCCATCAACCCACCACCGCCATTTCGTTGCTGCTGCTCCTGCGCACCACCCGCTATTTTCGAGAGAATATCGCCGATGCCTCCTCCGCCTGAATTGCTGCCGCCAGTGAGTTGACCGAGGATGTCACCCAATCCACCACCCCCTGAATTATTGCCGCCAGCGAGCTGACCGAGAATGTCACCCAAGCCTCCACCGCCGCCACCGCCTCCAGTCTGAGGTGCTACTTCACTGACTTTACCTCCGGTGATGGAATTGAGGATCTTATCCAGGGAAAAGGAATTATTACCAGGATCATTGGTTTTATTCACCAAATCTTTCAGAACGTTAGGTATCACACTCGATGAAATTTTTCCGGCTTCATTGCTGCCCATTTTAAACTTACTCATTAATTTTTCCGCAAAGTGCCCCACCATCATACTTACTATTGGATTGCTCAATAATCCACCACCAGACTTAGATGAACCCTTGTTATCATTAAACATAGATATAAGGCTACCAAGCCCGCCGCCGGAAACAAGATTTCGCATTCCAGAGGCTACAGTATTTGTAGCTTCCGCCACGATGGCATCACTTTGCCCTATAGGAATTGTTGAACTTGTCTCTGTATTCTGGTTCGTTACCTCTTTTACCAGGTTGAATAATTCTTCTAACATGAATTTTGTTTTAGGTAGTTAAAAATGTTTTTGAAAAATAAGGCATCGAAATTTAATAGCGGGATATATTTTCAATTCTATTTCTTCCTGAGCTTTTCAAACTCAGAACCGGGTTTCCATCCTGGCCATTGATCTTCATCTGCAATTCTCTTGCCCACTATGAATAATAGTTTCAGATCTTCAAGTGCGCCGTCCAGGTTCCAGTCATTTGAATATTCATCTGATGGGCGATGGTAATGCAATTTTGTGTATTCCTCCTCCTTTTGCAACCCATATCCTTCGGGTTTGTCAATCACTTCCGTGCCGGCACCGATGTATAAGGCTGGTACACCTACCTTGGCAAAATTGAAATGGTCACTGCGGTAATAAAATCCTGCTTCCGGATGTTTTTCGAAAGTGATGACCCTATCCACTTTTTTGGCAGCATCATTAAGATAATCCTCCAGTTCTGATTGTCCTTTACCTACAACAATGATATCTTTTGTTTTTCCAAAATTGTTCAAGATGTCCATGTTGATCATTCCTGCAGTACTGTCAATAGGGTATATCGGATTTTGCGCATAATAGGCAGATCCCCACAACCCTTGTTCTTCTGCTGTAACGCAAAGAAAAATAATAGTTCTTTCAGGTTTTGTTTTCATAGATGTAAATGCCTTTGCCAATTGCATTAGTCCTGCTGTACCACTTGCATTGTCCAGTGCGCCATTGTAAATGGAATCGCCCGTTTCGTCTGGTTTCCCTATGCCGAGATGATCCCAGTGTGCAGTGTAGATGACATACTCACCGGGATGTTTGCTGCCGGTAATTTTCCCAATTACATTTTTAGAAGTGTTGTAAGTGGCTTTTACTTTGATGGAAGTAGAAAGCGTTTCATGCAGAGGTATTGCCTTGAAACCGGGCACAGCGGCCTTTCGCAGAAGCGAGGAGTCGAAACCTGCTGCTTCTAATAGTTTAATCGCCGTTGGTTCAGAAACCCATCCTACTATGTCGCAATATTTTACATTCTTACCTTTGTCATCGAGATGGAGACGCGATCCGTTCCAGTTATTTTGAACTACGCTAAAAGGATAACTCGCTGCTTTTGTATTATGAATGACGAGGCATCCTTTGGCGCCTTGCCTTGCAGCCTCTTCAAATTTGTACGTCCACCTTCCGTAATACGTCATGGTGTCGCCTTTGAAAAGTGAATTGTCAATTCCATATCCGGGATCATTCACTAACACCATTACTATTTTTCCTTTTACATCTAATCCCGCATAATCATTCCAGTTACGCTCCGGTGCCACAACACCATAACCTGCAAAGACCAATTCGTTTTTATTGAAACTCACTTCAGGCTCTGTTTTCTCTGTCCAGATAACATAATCGTCAAAACCTTTCAGATCGAAATCACCTTTTGTTGATGTCACTCTCATCGAAGGATCTGCTTTCGTCTCAATGTTTACCATTGGTACATCTTGCAGGTAGCTCGCGCCATTGCCAGGCTCTAACCCGATTTCTGCAAAGCGTTTTTGAAGATAGGCTACTGTTTTTGTTTCACCTTCGGTGAAAGGTTTACGGCCCATAAAAGAATCAGAAGACATTACCTTAATGTCATTTATCAGGGTGTTCACGTCGAATGAAGGGGCCGCTTCTGGTGTTGAATTATTTTTTTGATCAGAAGAATTGCAACTTAAAAAGATCAATGCAGGAAGTAAAAGGACAAACAGTTTTCTCATAAAATTAATTTGCTGAAAAGGTAAAGCAATTTCAATTACAAAGGTTCATTTGTTATTATATGGGTACAGCCCAGGTTGTAGCGAGATTGCAAACCTTTAAGGCTCCTCTTTTGTAAAGCTGACAACCTTGCGAAAAAAAGTTGAAGCCATTTCATTCATGTATCAATACCAGGCTTTATTGATTTACTTTTACGCGTTGAAAAATTACCATAGTCATTTATGAATAAAGTTAATTACGGTATTGATGCTCCGAAGGTGATCAAAACCTTGTTTTTACTCGGAACGATTTCGATGTTTGTAGCAGCGCTCCTTTCTTCAGGTAAGTTTCCGGCAATAACAAACCTGAAATACAGTTTTCTTTCTATGGCAATTGGACTCATTCTGTCCGCGTTACTGATGGTGCTATATTCCAGGTTTGGAAAGACAAAACACAGAGATCGTATCCTCAGTTTGCATCAATGGAAAGGAGATGAGAATGTATTAGATGTCGGTACAGGATCCGGGTTGCTGATGATTGGTGCTGCAAAGCATCTGACTACAGGAAAGTCTTATGGCATAGACATTTTCAATAGTTATGATCTTTCTGATAACACAATAGCACACACGGAATTGAACTCGAGGATAGAGGGCGTTGAAGACAAAACGGAGATTCTGTCAGAAAATATTTTGAAAACAAATTTCAGTGATGAGTTTTTCGATGTCATCGTTTCCAATCTGTGCCTTCATAATATTTATGATAAAAAAGAGAGAACGCAGGCCTGCAAAGAAATTTACAGGATATTGAAGCCGGGTGGGATAGCGATTATTTCGGATTTCAAGCATACAAGTGAATACAAAAAAATATTCGGGCAATCAGGAATGAGAGTTACAAAGAAAGGGCCTTATTTCTTTAGCACCTTTCCACCGTTGACAATTGTCATTGCCAATAAGAATGTGTAGTCAGGGTTCAGAAGATTTCACAAGCCGGTAAGGCACCTGCAATAGGCATATCCATCTATACTCATGTGGAGAATATGAATATTCAAGGCACTCATTTTATTTTGCAAAATCAAAAGACCTCCACCTGACTGCTAATCGGAAGCATCCTGTATTTCTTAGTTATTTCTCAGCGTTGACCGTTGACCAGGCAACGGTTTGGGGAAAAGTTGGGATTCCCTGGGAATTAAAATCCGACGAGATTTAATTTTAAAAAAAAAATCCCCCACACCAGGTGCGAAGGATTTTGTGACCCCGCCAGGATTCAAACCTGGAACCTTTTGATCCGTAGTCAAATACTCTATTCAGTTGAGCTACGGGGCCA
>JBDHYH010000117.1:0-12130 GCA_039811325.1 Chitinophagaceae bacterium
TGGCCAATACTACAGCGTGTTGAGCCCACGTCCCCTCTCCTTTTAAAATACGATGAAACAATTTGGCAGCGTCTGCTGCTGTTTGTCCTCCATGCAAGTCGGAAGGAGAAACAGACCTCTTTCCAAGAAAGAATGCGTCATACGTTTTTTCTCCTTCTTTTGTGATCACCCTCGTATCGGCGGTCAAAGAAATTTCATCGTAACCATCAAGTCCATGAATGATAGAAAATTCATAAGGTTCGTTCTCGAGAATATATCTGTACAGGCGGGCTATTTCAAGATTGAATACGCCAATCATTCGCTTGATGGAGGTGCAGGGATTGACGAGTGGCCCAAGCATATTAAAGAACGTACGAATACCAAGATTCTTCCTTACTGGAGCGACAGTTTTGAGTGCCGGATGAAATAAAGGAGCATGTAAAAAACAAATGTTTGCCTTCTCAACTTCGTTGGCCAGTTTCGCATTGTCATTCGAAAATTTGTATCCGAGGTTTTCCATCACATTACTGCTGCCGCTTACAGATGTAGCACCATAGTTACCATGCTTGGCAACTTTTTGTCCGGTACCTGCAACGATAAAGCAACTGAGCGTAGAGATATTAAAAGTATTCTTACCATCCCCACCGGTACCCACGATATCAATAGCGTCAGCACCATTCAAATTTACCGGACGACACAATTTTAAAAGCGCATCCCGAAACCCGGTCATCTCTTCGATGGTGATGCTTCTCATCAAAAAGACGGTAACAAACGATGCGATCTCAGCTTCAGAATGTTTGCCCTCACTGATTTCTATCAACACATCGCAGGCCTTCTTTCTTGAGAGCGTTTTATATTCAAACAAATATTGAAGTACTTCTTTCATAATCATTTCATTTTATAATGCTAACCAGTTTTTCATCATATCCATCCCTGTTGGCGTCAATACACTTTCCGGATGGAACTGCACGCCCTGCACGTCATAAGTTTTATGCCGAAGCGCCATGATTTGCCCGTTTTCATCAGTGGCTGTGACCTCCAGTTCTTTCGGAAAATTTTCCGTACTCACTATCCACGAATGATAGCGCCCAACATCGAAGGATTCCGGAAGACCTTTAAAAACATCATTCTTTGTCATGGTTCTTTCATTTACTGTAGCCCTGGTTGCCACCCCATGAAATACACGATCCAAATTGATGAGTGAACCACCGAAACTCTCTCCTATCGCCTGGTGTCCAAGACACACACCCAGTATGGATTTGGAAGGAGCATATTGTTTTATCAGAGGCAATAGGATACCACTGGTAACAGGCAATCCAGGGCCAGGTGACAGGACGATCTTATCATATTTGTTTACTTCATCTAATGTGATCTTGTCATTTCGGATTACATCCACAGGGGTATCAGTCAACTTTTTCAGACAATGAAAAAGATTGTAGGTGAAGGAATCGTAATTATCAAAAAGTAAAATTCTCATAAGGATAAATTTTCCGCTTCGTGAAGCGCTGTGGTTAATGCATTGAGTTTGTTATGAACTTCTTTCAATTCACTTTCAGGATTGCTGAGGTAGGTGATGCCTGCTCCGGCACGGTAGTGCAATTCATTGTTTTTGCTTAGAAAAGTACGAATGGTAGTAGCATGATTGCTGCTGCCATCGAACCCGATGAAGCCGATGCAGCCTCCATAATAGCTTCTTGAATTCTGTTCGTACTCATCAATCAGTTCGAGTGCTCTGAACTTAGGTGCTCCTGAAAGTGTACCGGCAGGAAATGTAGAAGTGATCAGGCTTACAGGATTTGTTTCAGGGCGAACCGTCGCTTTCACTTCACTAACCAAATGAATGACATGACTGAAAAATTGTACCTGGCAAAAATTATTGACAAACACATCATCGCAGGTAATACCGAGATCATTTCTCGCCAGATCCACCAGCATCACATGCTCTGCCTGTTCTTTCTTATCTGCCTTTAATTGTTCAGCGAGTTTTTGGTCTTCTTCATCAATCCCGGTGCGCCTGAATGTACCCGCAATCGGATGAATAATGGCCGTCTTATCTTTTACAATAAGCTGACTTTCGGGGCTGCTGCCAAACAATCTGTAATCTCCATAATCAAAATAAAACAGGTAAGGACTTGGATTAATATTTCGAAGCGAACGATACACATTGAATTCATCGCCTGTAAAACCCCGATGGTAATTTCTGCTCAATACAATTTGAAAAACATCACCCCGCGCACAACTCTGTCTTCCTTTGTTGACCATATCGATATAATCCTGGTCAGTGATATCAGCGACCTCCTCGCCTTTCAGTTTGAAAGGATAAACAGGTACATCCCTGTTGCGGATAGCGCTTTCAATCACCTCCATTTCTGATTCGATACCTGCAACTTTGTTTTCACAGATGAATAATTCATTTTTGAAATGGTTCACAATAATCACGTACTGGTAAAACCGATAACGGATCAATGGAATCAATGGCTGATCGAGAGAACCTGAATGATGAAACTTTACCGTATCAAAAAACTGAACGGCATCATGGGTAACGTATCCAAACATACTTTGAGCAATCTTCACCGGCATGCCCACGTCCTTGTTGAATTCCATCATACTCATGAATTCCCACAGTTCATCAGCCATTGTTTTTCCTTTGGTCAACTCTTGTGTGAACGCATCCCTTCCGGGGAATTTACATTCCACAGAATGGCTGTTCTTCGCTTCGAATCCGGCTATGGCATTGATGCCGATAAATGAGTAACTGAACTCACCTGCATGGGAATCCGCACTTTCGAGAAGAATAGTGTCTCTGAAGCGGTCGCGCAGTCGAAGGTAAATTCCCACCGGCGTATAAAGGTCGCCCAGCATTTTTTTACTGATCGTGTTTACTTGTATTTTTTTCATTTGCATTGTCTGTTAGAATCAAAAAACCCCGGCTTGTGTGCCAGGGCTTCTTTAATTATGTTTATTCATACTAATAGCATCAGGGCACAATGGTACTCTTTGTATGCCACCAGCTATTATATATAGAATTTGTTTTCATTTTTTTGCATAGCAAAGATGGAGGGAAAAGTTTATTTTCCAAAAAAAATTTTTTTTTGATTGACTCTGTCTTCAAGAAAAATATTTGGAAACCAATTTAGATTGCTTTCTTATAGTTTTTAAAAATTGCAAATTGGAATATGATACCAAACAAGCTTGAAGCCCCAATTGCAACTGCAATGCTTAATAGCAGGCTTTGATAAGAAAGGGGCTCCCACGTGATAAGTTTAATAATTAGAGTAAGTAAGAGAATTCCTAAGGAGGTAGTCAATGCAAATTTCCACCAGGTGAATTTTTTTTCGTGAAGATTTTTTTTAGCAACCAGTGCTTTCATGCTTTCGGACCAGGCATATCCTATCACCAATGCTATTAATAAATTTCCAAATGGCTTTTTCCATGTAAAGTCCTCGTGTTCTACAATAAACTTGTAAATCATAATTACTATATAAAAGCCAGAAGCGAAAACCAGACCTTTCTTTTGCCAATATCCCTTTACCATAATATTTAGTTATTGATATTAAAACCAAGATGATAACCATCTGGAAACTCGGCCCACAACTCCTGGCTGACAATTTAAGGCTTGATTCAAAATATTTCCTGAAGAGTAAATTGCCCCGCCTAGGATCCCTCCTGCAACAGCCCCGGCTACACCACCACCAACTCCATTTACTGCGCCCGTAACTGCGCCCTTCGCGTCTGAACCTGCTAGTTTTCTTAAATTAACATTGCATGGCTGGGTAGATTTCTTGTTTGAACCAGATAAATAAATCAGCCAAGAATTTGCATTTGCTTTCCAATAACTAAGGGAGTTGATTGCAGTTGATATACCTATTCCCACTTTAACTGCCTCATTAAATGAAGATAGGTTTAATGCTTGTGTTTTTAGTTTATTCAATTCATTGATATAATAGGAATGTGCGTCAGTACTATACTCATCAACTAAACTAAACGCTTGTATTAACACCAATTGTGCAGTACCAGAAAAAGATGAGAAATCACGAGTTGAATCTTCAATATCAAGATTGGGAATATTCAAAGTATTGTGGTTGATACCTTTGACTGCCATAATTGAATCAGTGAAATGTTTTAGAAAATTTTGAATAGTATCCGTTTCCAAATTAATATTTCTTTTTTGTAATTCTTGCAGTAGAGAAATTTGAAATTTATTATGCCAATCACCAACTGAATCAACAGCTTGCCTTATTGTTTTTCCTTGAAGACCAAATATAGAGAACTCAGATCCACAAATTCTCTCATCACCTATTGGATTTGGATCCTCTCCTCCAATGATACAATTAGGATTAGGTTCGCTATAATATTTACATCGAGCATCTTCACAATCGTATGGGCAAGGACCTTGATAAATATTAGGTTTTACTCCATGACTAAATAATTTATCACCACTTTCGAAATTTATAAAACCTTGTTTGGTACACTTAACAGATAGAATCGAAAAGACAATGATAAATATTGTAAAAAATCTTCCCTGAATTGGGTTTTTCATTATAAATTAGGTTTCGAGGCCGCGAAGGTGATATATTTCCTGAAAGAAAAGAAACCACTTTTTAATTCTAATCTATATTTAACAATATTAAGAAACATATCCATTTACCTAATTTTGAATTCCATTTTACAACCACTTTATTTTTTTTCAATTTTTAGTACCAAACGATCAACTTACCATGAAGAAACTATTTTTCCAATTTTTTCTCTTTCTTATCACATCTGCCTCTGCTCAAAAAATTGACAGCATTTACGTCCATTTATATACAGACAGCCTGAAGAAGGGGACCTACAATTACATTAATATTGACGGCAAACTAAGCAATGGCCACTATCTGCCTTTGGATTCCAGCCAGGTTATTTTTTCTGCAAGTGATGGGAAATTTTTTGGTAACTCGCTCTGGATCGATCCTGATTTCAAGAAAGAGAAAGTAAGTATTCATGTTGTGTTGCGCAGTAACCCTGCCATGAAAAAGAGTTTCGTAATATTTGTGAAGAAGAAACCTGATCCGGAATTGAAAACGATGGATGATATAAATCAGCCCGATAGAAAATCACGAAAAAGACGACACTAACTATCCGTCCTCCTTATTGATTTTTTTGAATAGTCGTTCCATCATTTCCTCTTTCCTTTCTGCCATCCGTTCCCGACGTTCTTCGCGCCTGTTTTGAATTTTCCTGTTGACCACGATAAAAACACCAATTGCGATAATTGCAATAAGAATAATCACAAGGAAATAACTGATCACAAATCTATTTTTTAGGGTGTAACATCATTTCAACAGCCTTCTCACTTCGTTTCATTTTTGTATCGGCTGTCTTAGCCTCATTGATCCAATTGATATATTCAGATTGATGCGAAGGCGCCAGTTCGTTAAACATTTTGAATGCATTTCTTTTCCGCTTCAGTGCTGCCGTCAATGCGTCCGGAACGATGACCTCCACTTTATTTCTATGGCGGGTAGGTAATTCGATCCCCTCTTCATTCAAATGCATGGCATTATGAATTCGATCTATCATCACCTTGTCAGGTGGCAGGTCCGCAACCGCAGTGATTTTACCTGAATGACCCATTGCTTTCCCGTTATTCTCGACGAGCATTTCTGCATCCTTCATCAGAGATGCCTTCCAGAACCCGAACGCACAATGATGATTGAATGCAGCCATGTGGCACAGCATACCCCGATACTCAAAGTAAGGCATACCCCACTTGATGGTCTCCGTTACATTTGGGCAAGCTTTGTGCACCAGGGCCCGAAGGTGCATCAATACAGGCTGTGCAAAAGGTTGGGACTTTACAATGTACTGGTCAATTCTCTTATCAACATGAGGCATAACAAATGAGTTTAGTTCAACAAGTGTTTCCTTCCCTGGTAAGTTTTCCATACCAACTCACCGAACAGGGTATTGGCCCATGCAAACCATTTTCTCGTAAAGTCTTTATCATTATTCTTATTGAATGATTCATGCATAAACCCGGTACCAGCATTTGAGTTCTGCAGCATTTTCAGGCAATGCTTTATTTCCTGATCATTATTTGAGGTGAGCGCTCTCATGGAAATGCCAATCGGCCAGATCATATCCATGCCCGTATGCGGACTGCCGATCCCCTCGCCTGCCGTTCCTTTAAAGAAGAAAGGATTGTTCAATGAAAGAATATAGTTCCTCGTATTCTGATATAATATATCTGATGACTTCATCGCCTCCAGGTAAGGCAATGAAAGTAAAGAGGGAACATTCGCATCGTCCATCAGTATCGTACTTCCATAACCATTGATCTCATAAGGGATGATCTGCTTACCATTATATATAGCTCTTGCGTATTGCTTCAACGCTCCCGAAACTTCAAGCGCCAGCGCCGCAGCGTCCTCTCCTAATTTCTTATTCCCTGTGATGCCTGCAATTTCTTTCATCTGCAACAGTGACACCACTGCAAAATAATTGGAAGGAATCAGGTACGGAAAAATAGTAGCGTCATCGCTGGGGCGAAAAACCGAACAAATAAGTCCATCCGGTTTCACAGGATAGCCGTATCCTGCCAGGGGCACTCCATCAGTAGCCCATGCAGTTCTTCGCTGAAACGTATATGGCCCCTTCCCGTCTTTTCTCTGCTGCTCTTTAAAAGTTTGAATCACCAATTCCATAGCGTGATGCCATTCTTTGTCGAATACACTGCTATCACCGGTTTCCTTCCAGTAGCCATGGGCCAGCCTAACGGGATAGCACAGACTATCTATCTCCCATTTGCGTTCGTGCACACCCGGCAGCATTTTGGTGATATCTGTTTCTTTCCATTCACTTACTTTGTTTTCTTCTTTATAGAATGCATTGGCATAAGGGTCTTTGATGATAAAATGTACCTGGCGATTGATCACACCTTTTATCAGCAATTGCAAATTTTTATCTTCCTTGCAAAACGGTATGTAAGGCCACACCTGGGCGCTGCTATCGCGCAACCACATGGCATCAATATCCCCTGTGATCACGTAGGTATCAGGTCTGCCATTGACCATCTCAAATTCTACAGTTGTATCCAATGTATTCGGGAAGCAATTGTTGAACAGCCAGGCCAGTTCTTTATTTCCAATGTTCTTTCCAATTGCAGTAATTGCCTTTTCTATTGCCGGACTCGAAAAATGTCTTTCAGCGACAGGAACTCGAACCACAGGAAAGTCTTTTGAGAATAGGTTTCCATTCGTTCCCGGAACAAAAGCCCCGATACCGGCCATAGAAGTGAGGCCTATAAATTCTCTTCTTTGCATAATGCCTCTAAGTTAAAGGAGGATTTTCTTAAAAAACCATTTCGTGTGTATCTTTTATAACACCCATCACAAAAATGCTCTGGACATGGCCGACATTCTTAATCTCACTCAAATGATTGACATGAAAATCGTAATAGGCATTCATATCCTCGCTCACTACTTTCAGCAAGAAATCAAATTCACCTGAAATGCTGAAACACTCCAGAACCTGGGGAAGGGCATGAATGGATTTAATAAATTCTGTTCCGGCACCCTTGCCGTGTTCTTTGAGAGAAACATAACAGATCACCGTTAGCGATTTGTTGATTTTTGTAGCGTCAAGCAAGGTTGCATATTTTTTAATAACCCCGGATTCTTCCAGCCTTTTGATTCGTTCATGTACAGGGGTGGTACTGAGGTTTACCTGTTGAGCAATTTCTTTCACGGTGAAGCGCGCGTTTTGCTGAAGCAACTTCAAAATGTCTTGGTCTTTTTTGTCGAGGTTCATAGTGCTGTATCATTTTTCTGAACAGGGTCAATATTGAACTCAAATTTGTTACAATTTCCTACAAAATCAAAAATTAATGACCACATTTTCCAAAATCACAAAACATTAAAGAATAATATCCCTTTTTTGATACCTTTGTCGCTTAAAGAAATAAACATAACTATGTCCACACAAACTAAGAATCAAATTGATTTTTCCCTAAAGAATAAGGTAAGGGATATGAGCCTTGCAGAATGGGGTCGCAAAGAAATTATACTGGCCGAAGCTGAGATGCCGGGCTTGATGTCGCTCCGTGAGGAATTCGGTAAAGAAAAACCTTTGAAAGGAGCGCGCATTGCAGGTTGTCTTCACATGACCATTCAAACAGCAGTTTTGATTGAGACACTCGTAGAATTGGGTGCCGAGGTGAAATGGAGTTCATGCAATATCTTCTCTACCCAGGATCAGGCTGCTGCTGCAATTGCTGCTGCCGGTGTTGGTGTTTTTGCGTGGAAAGGGCAGACACAGGAAGAAGCTGACTGGTGCATTGAACAATCGCTGTTCTTTGGTGGTGCTGATCGTCCGCTGAATATGATCTTAGATGATGGTGGTGATCTTACCAATATGGTATTTGACAAGTATCCTGAACTGATTCAGAACGTGAAAGGCCTTTCGGAAGAAACTACTACAGGCGTACACCGCCTCTATGAGAGAATGGAAAAAGGTACCTTACCCGTTCCGGCAATCAACGTGAATGACTCCGTTACCAAATCAAAATTTGATAATAAATATGGTTGTAAAGAAAGCCTCGTTGACGCCATTCGCCGTGCTACTGATGTGATGATGGCTGGCAAGGTAGCTGTGGTAGGTGGATATGGTGATGTGGGTAAAGGTTCTGCTGCTTCATTGCGTGGGGCAGGCGCCAGGGTGATCGTAACTGAAATTGATCCTATTTGTGCACTGCAGGCAGCGATGGATGGTTTCGAAGTGAAGAAGATGATTGATGCAGTGAAAGAGGCCGATATCATTGTTACCGCTTCAGGTTGTCGCGACCTGATCACAGGAGAGCATTTCAGGGAAATGAAAGACAAAGCTATCGTGTGCAACATCGGCCACTTCGATATTGAAATAGACATGGCATGGCTCAATAAGAATTATGGCAATACCAAAGACACCATTAAACCACAGGTGGACAAATACACCATCGATGGTAAGGATGTGATCGTACTGGCTGAAGGCCGTTTGGTAAACCTCGGATGTGCTACAGGCCACCCCAGCTTTGTAATGAGTAATTCATTCACCAACCAGGTACTGGCCCAGATTGAACTATGGCTGCATCATGCAAACTACGAGAACAAAGTTTACGTGTTGCCGAAACAACTCGATGAAAAGGTAGCCAGGTTGCACCTGAAAAAGATAGGAGTAGTACTGGATACACTCACAGATGCACAAAGCGAGTACCTGAATATCCCGAAAGAAGGACCATTCAAGGCAGAGATGTATCGCTATTAAACGAAAAACATAAATTCTACCGGAGGTTGTCAATTAGATTGGCAACCTCTTTTTGTTTGCAGCCAGTTCACACTTACAAAAGGCATGCTTTGGAACCACAAACCGGATATTGAATACCCGGGAAACCAATGCAAAAAAAGGCGCCACATAGACATGCGGCGCTTTGTTAAGAACCAGTAAGGTTCTGTAACCCCCAAAGAAAACGAGTTTAATATTTTTGCGGGGTGTTCATATTTTGATTGTTCAGAATTTTTATTA
Organism: Chitinophagaceae bacterium; assembly: GCA_039811325.1. GTDB lineage: Bacteria > Bacteroidota > Bacteroidia > Chitinophagales > Chitinophagaceae > Ginsengibacter. The sequence continues at coordinate 9,517 of JBDHYH010000117.1, forward strand.
AGGTGTCCATTGCTTTTGGGCTCACTTGTTCCGTGTGAAGAGCTTCATTGGCATCGCTGTTTGAAAATGCAAACAAGGCGAACAGTCCAATTAAAATCCAGGTTACTATAGAATTGTGTTTCATTGTTGACTTTTATGGCCATTCACAATGGTATCAGATTCCGGTTCTCATGAATTGTTGGGTGCCTTCTACACGATGAGGCTAAGCCGATTGGAATAAGAAAGTAGGTTTAAGCGGTCTGAAAGAAGGCGAAAATATCAGTATAATTACTGTTTGTAGAAAAAACGTAAGTCTTCGGTGAGTAGCGTTTTGGTTCATTCTTATGGTTTAAAATTTCCGAATTTTATTGATTCGGCTCTTCGCAGAATGGTGGGATTATATTTCCGTTTTGGTGAGGTAAGCATATCTTCCAAAAGGACACTGCAAACATAGAAACCAGTTTTTGTATTTGCAATACCGTAAAATTACTGTCCTAATACTTATGGATTCTATTCACTTTTATGCACCTTTTAAGAAAATACATCCAATATTTAAGAATAACTATTAAAAAACCACTACCAAATTGTCCATTATTTTCTAAAACTTTAAATTTCAAGATTGCGGAAATTGCTATGAGTGTCATAAAGATCTGATTATCACATCTTCTTAAAATCACCTTCATTTTTATCAGACAACTCCATATTCTATCATTTTAATGATTCCAGGTGGGAAATATTCCATTTTCCTCTCACCAACCGAATGATTCCACCCACTGGTCTGTTCAAGAGCTACAGTCCTTTTCTGCCATAATTGCGCAAGCACAAGATTCACCCTGCGAAATTTCCACCTTCACAATTTACTATTTCAATCTTCACTCTGTTGGTAAGCAGGACATAAATTACAGGCTTTTACCAGATATACAATTTTTTGATATTAAGTAAGACTTATATTACATATTATATTGGTAATGTGATATTAATTATAGATATAACGATTTAAAAAAGATGTTCCACAAAACAGGTCAACTTAAGCGGCTTACTTCAAAAGAACAGTTTATATATTTAACTATTTAATAGTAATAAATATTATATTATAAATTGACAATCAGTGTTAATGCATAATTATAATTAGTACTATTTATTTTAGTTTGTATTTTCCTGAACCATCTAAGTCAAAAGCTAATCAATTTAGGTCGCTAAAATTGATTTTTTGAAGTCTGGCTCCTACACTATTTTTACATAATGAAAAAATCACTGCTTGCCGTACTCTGTTCCATAGTCATAATGTCATGTACTCCTCCCCGTGCTCTCGAGTATAAGACGTATCACAATTTTGCAATCAAGAGCCTCGGTTTTAATAAAACGACCGTGAGCCTCGACCTGGAATATTACAATCCGAATAATTTTGGAATGCAACTAAAGAATACCGATCTGGATATTTACATTGATGGTAATTTGCTCGGGCATAGCACATCCGATTCTCTTATTCAAATTCCGAGAAAGGGGAGTTTTATTTTGCCGGTAAAATTTGATGTGGACATGCAGAATGCATTTAAGAATGCCTGGAAGACACTTCTGGGTAAGGAGATCGCAGTTAGATTAAAGGGAAAAATAAAAGCTGGAAAAGGGAATGTATTTATGTCCTTTCCGGTCAACTATGAAACGAAGGAGACTTTTTCATTGTTTTAGATTTCCAGGGAAAGTATTGTGGAAATGGCAGAGGAGTACTTCAGACTATTCATAGAACCGCTGTGTACCAGAGATTTTCACAAAGATTCTTCTCAGTGGGACTCTGTGTCTTCTCTGACTTTCTTCTCTGTGTAATTTCTTCTTCGTTACATTGAGGTTCACTGAGTACAAAAGAGAACCACAGAGGGTTTTCTCAGTGGGTCTCTGTGTCTTCTCTGACTTTCTTCTCTGTGTAATTGTTTTTTACACCTAGTGTTACACAGAGAACCACGGAGGGTTTTCTGAGCGGTCCACCATGATTTTTCAATGCAATCCAGGTAATGCTTTCCTTAACCCTAATCAAAAGGCCATAAAGGAAAAATAAATATCAAGCTAAAAGAAGAAGCAACATTTAGCCTGGATACCTTAAAAAAATTATTGCTTAACAGTACTATCCGCCTTTGGTTTTTCCAATGGTACGTGGCGGCAAGTCTTGGGTAACCGGTTGTATGCTGCAGGATCCGCGGTTACATCATCAGCATCATATCCCAGATTGGCAATGGCAGTTTTAATATTTCAATATTGGTACGGTCAGTGATCCATTGTACCGTTGCAGTATGCCTTCTGTAATTGACATTGACAAACGTTACCCCGTACTCCCTGCGGAGATAGTTTTCAATCCGCTCCTTGCAGGCTTCGTCCTGCGCTCCGGGAACACTGATTACGGCTTTCTGAACAGCTTTTTTTTGGGCCAAAAGATGGGCAGGTGCAGCGAGGAATAGTACAGCGAGAGAAATAACGAGTGCTTTCATATCAGTAAGTATTTAAACGAATGTACCCCATTCAGCGGGATTGGTTCGCCAGTTTAACAACGTCTTTTCATCATCTCGCGATACATATTGCTGCTCAATAGCGAGGGAAATCAGGGCCTCATAACCTGTAAGTGAATGTAACTGTATATTGGCTT
>JBDHYH010000118.1:0-11995 GCA_039811325.1 Chitinophagaceae bacterium
CAATTACTCATCCGCAAACCTTAACTGTAGAGCATCTGGCTCATCACACGATTAACCACCAGGCCGCATACATTAATAAATCAGTCTTCAGCCGATTCGGTTTATATGACCTGAATTACAAGTTAGCGTCAGACCATGCTTTTTTCTTAAAAGCCCTGGTGAATGGAGTAAGTTTCAGGCACATTCCTTATGAAATGATTTACTATGATATGAATGGTGCAAGCATGACGAATTGGAAGGGATATTCGGATGAAATGGAAATAGCGCGACAAAAGGAAATTCCTGAAGAATTCAACAAGATGAAAGCAGAACTTTTGGGCTATAGAGAATTAATGAATCACCGGATTATAAAGTATGCTGTGAGGCTTAACAGATATTATCAGATTTTCAGAAGACACGTGAAGTAATGCAAAAAGTCGTCGTTGTCATACCCATTCATAAGCCAGACCCGACAAAAAACGAGCTTGCATCGTTCGCGCAATGCTATAAGATACTGGGCATGCACCCGATTCGTGTTGTTGCGCCCCAGGAACTTGACACCAATGCTTATACGAAAACAGTACCTGATGCTGAATTCTTATTTATTGATAAAATATGGCTGAGCAGTGTAGAGCAGTACAATAAACTAAAGATCAGCCTCTATTTCTACAACCTCTTTAAAGATTACGAATACCTGCTCACTTACGAATTAGATGCCTGGGTATTTCGGGATGAGTTGCTGTACTGGTGCGATAAGGGGTATGATTATATTGGAGCGCCGTGGTTTGAAGGGTACACTTATACAGGAAGCAATAAAATGGTTGTAGGTGCTAATTCAGGATTCTCCCTAAGAAGTATTTCCGCTACACACAAGATTGTTAATCGGATACAAAAGCTAAATATGCTGAGAGGTCTTTGGTTTAAATACAGGATTCAGAGTATCTTTTCTTTTTATCGATTTATAAAGATTTTCGGATTTTATTTCTCAATTAAGAGCACTACAAAGATAGATCAGATTTTACTGGCACACATTTATTACAATGAAGATTTTATTCTCACTTCTATCGTGCCACAGGTTTTTAGAGATTACAAGGTAGTTCCCGAGAAGGAGGCTATTGAATTTAGTTTTGAAGTAAATCCTCTATTACTTTTCCAATTGACTGGTTCCAGGTTACCATTTGGTTGCCATGCTTGGGAAAGGTATGATGTCCATTTTTGGAAACAGTACATTGTGATTTGAGAAAGTCATGGTTCCAAGAATTCCCAAAATATCTATAGTAACCCCATCCTTCAACCAGGGACAGTTCATCGAACAAACGATTTTGTCTGTTTTAGGACAACAATACCCGAGTCTTGAGTACATTATTATTGATGGGGGGAGTTCAGACAATACAGTGGAGGTCATCAAGAAGTATGAAGAACAATTGACCTATTGGGTTAGTGAAAGTGATAATGGTCAAAGCAATGCAATCAATAAAGGTTTTGAACGAGCTACCGGTGATATTCTTGCATGGATAAATAGTGATGATATTTATCTTCCAGGTTCTTTTAATTATATAGCCGAGAGACTTAAAGCAGATGACGCAAAAATTCTATTTGGAAATTGTATTCACTTCAGTGAAGAAGAAAACAGGACTACTTGTTCAGGGAGTGATGTGGTTGTGACGCAGTCATTGAGGTCAATTGATACGCTTGACTTTGTCATTCAACCATCATCTTTCTGGACACAGAAGGCGTGGAAAGTAACTGGTAACCTGAGAGAAGATTTGCATTTTGCATTCGATTGGGAATGGTTTATCAGGGCAGAAAGGCAGGGTGTAAAATTACAATCCCTTCCAAAAACATTGTCTATGTACAGGTTTCATGCAAACCATAAGACAAGCACGGGTATTCATCAAAGAAGGGAAGAGATATTTAGGATTTATGAAGAGTACAATCCCAGGAATGCGAGGTTGTTTCAAATGTTGTTAGATGAAGATTGGAATTTTGAAAGATTAAGTGGCAAGATGATTTTCAATTTTCTTAAAAAATTGAATCGCCCAAGGACATTTGGGGATGCATTAAAAGTAATCAAGCCGAAGAAGTATGCTGAATATTCGCCAATTGAAATCAATGATATCAAAGGCATGATACAGGATTGAGTTGTTCAGGCAATCCTTTCTATGTTTCTTGATAGCCTGAAGGATTAAATACCATAAGATCTGGAAAAAAGTTTTCTAAATGACTCCACAAACCACCAACCTGCAAGCCCAGGATATCTGGGAAATGCGATATGAAAACTTTCAGTTTTTTGTTGAAGATAAAAATCAGCCTGTCAGCAAATTCATGCTCGCCAATATTCCGGCACAACCGGGGACTTGTTTCGAAATCGGTTGCTTCCCCGGAAGGTATATGGCCTTGCTGGGGCAGGCCGGGTGGGAACTGAATGGTATTGATCTCACGCCCAATCTTCCTTTGCTTCAGAAGTGGCTTGAAGAAAATGGATGGAAGACGGGTGCCTTCACCATAGCAGGGATTGAAGATTATAAAGATAGCAGGCAATACGATTTGGTCTATTCATCCGGATTTATTGAGCATTTTACCAATTTCAGGGATATCATAGCGATGCATACGCCTTTTGTAAAGAAGGGCGGGAAGTTAATCATCACGGTTCCAAATTTTACCGGAGTACAGGGAATGTTGCATCGGTTTTTCGACATCAACAATTACCGACTTCATTATATTAAGTCAATGAACACAAAGCCGTGGAGGAAGGTGCTCGAAGCAAAAGGATTTCGAATTGATGCCGAAGGCCCTTTAGGTTCATTTGACTTTTGGGTGGATGCCAATCAAACACATGGACCTTTCAAAAGTAGGTTGCAACATCAATTCATGCGGAGGCTGCACTATCTGAAGCGACTTGTTCGGTTTAAGTCAACGTGGACTTCACCCTATTTGGGGATTGCCGCTACGAAGATGTAGCAATGGTCTGAGACTATAGTTTTTGTGCAACCGCCATTGACCATTGCAATTGAGCAACGCCCTACGACCATTGCTCGTTAATATACCGCCCTTTCAGGGCTGGTCGATGTGAATGAACTAATAGCCCTGTAGGGGCGAAATATAAATAGTGATGCTCGTAGGGCGTCGCGCAATGGGTGGTTTAATAAATTCAAAAATTGTTATACCCGAAAATTTCCATAGTAACACCTTCTTTCAACCAGGCACAATACCTGGAAGAGACGATCTTGTCTGTGATAGAGCAGGGATACCCTAACCTGGAATACATGATCATCGACGGAGGCAGTACCGATGGCTCGGTTGATATCATCAGGAAATACGCAGACAAACTTTCTTATTGGGTGAGCGAACCAGACAAAGGAATGTATGATGCTTTGCAAAAAGGATTTTCGAGATCTACAGGTGAAATCATGGGATGGGCCAACAGCGATGACATCATGCACAGAAATTCGCTTTACCTTCTTCCTGAATTGTTGCAATTACCGGGAGTGAACTGGATACAGGCACTGCCGAGTGTGATCGATGAAAACAACAGGATCGTCCAGGCCATCAGCTTTGGGCAGTGGTCGAGGCTTCGGCATTATACGGATGAGGTTTGCATTCAGCAGGACGCTACGTTTTGGAACAGGTCGTTGTGGGACAAGGCCGGAGGTTATATCTCCACAGAATATAGGCTGGCCGGGGATTTTGAATTGTGGAACCGGTTTTTCAAATATGAAAAACTATACACGCCATCCTGCCTTGTAGCAAGTTTCAGAATCAGGAAAACGGGGCAGTTGTCGCTCATGAATATTGATGAATACTGGAAGGAAGCCAGAGGGGCGTTGAAAAAAAATTCTGATGGCAATATTCAAATTGCCATAAAAAAATTAGAAATACTCAGGCGGCGAAAAAAGTTCTTGAGCAAAACAAGGATTTTAAATTTAATTGGCCTTGATCACCGGATTGACAAAGCAATAGATCGACTACATGGGTATCCGGATAAGATTGTCTTTGACGGGGCAACACAGAAGTTTAGGGTAGATAAGAACATGCAATGACAGTCGCCATCCTCTACATCTGCACAGGCAAGTATTCTATTTTTTGGAAAGACTTTTATCAAAGTTGTGAACTATTCTTTTTGCCGGAGGATGAAAAAAAATATTTTGTTTTCTCGGATACCCTTGATCAAAAGGAGTGTGGGCACAATGTTGAGATCATTTACCAGGAAAAAATGGGTTGGCCTTTTGATACATTAAAAAGGTTCCATTTGTTTACTTCAATCAAACAAAAATTGTTGAATTATGATTATTTATTTTTTTTCAATGCCAATATTCTGTTCCGGCAGGCAATAGACGAGAGTATTTTATTTGTGAATAATACTGCGGCAGAGTTGATAGTGGTGCGGCATCCCTTTTTTGCCTGGGTAATGCATCCCAGGGACTTTCCATACGAAAGAAGAAAAACATCAACTGCTTATCTGAAGAAAAATGAAGGAGAAGTTTACGCATTTGGTGCATTTAACGGAGGAAGAGCAAAATCCTATCTGGAAATGGCTGAAACACTTAAGTCAAATATTGACGAAGACCTAAAAAATGATATTATCGCGATTTGGCATGATGAATCTCATTTGAACAAGTATATCTGGACTTCAAAGAAACCTATCTTGTACCTTGAACATAATTACGCATTTCCTCAAGGACAAGAACTGGATTTGAAAGCCAATGTATTCATCAGTGTTTTAGACAAGAATAACTATGGCGGGCATGACTTCCTTCGCGATAAAGAAAACTCGATTCCTGTACCGCGGCGGCGTCCGGCAACTTTAGTTCAAAGAATAAAAAACAGGCTGCGCCGGATGTACAAGCGATGAAACCACGGGTGATTATTGAATTGGCCGGCGGCCTCGGCAACCAGATGTTTCAGTACGCTTTCTTCCTGCAAATGCAGCATCTTGGATATCCCTGCAAGTTCTATTTTGATCAATCACAATTCATTCACAATGGCCCGGAGATAGACCGGGTGTTTGATTTGCACCTTCCAATGGCTACAGATGAAGAATTGGATCGGGTGTTGGGTAGAAATAAAAACATTTTTTCGCGTATAACCCGGAAGTTGGGGAGACAAGCGAGCACCACCTATTGGGAACATGATAAAGGGTATCGTTACAAACCGGAACTGTTCATACAGGTTAGGCCGGTTTATCTGCAGGGGTGCTGGTTGTCGCCTTTGTATTTTAGGGATATTGAGGCACAGGTAAGAAAAGCCTTCCGGTTTCCTGAAATCAATGATGCAGAAAACAAGGAGATGGCGGAACTGATAAAGCATTCGGCATGCAGTGTAGCCGTTCATGCCCGCTTCGGTGATTATTTGTCAAGTGCTACTCATCTCAACCTGGATTACAGGGATTACGTGGAAAAGGCTATTCATCGTTTGCCCGGTACCGTTAGTCGAGATTTTTTTATCTTTTCGGATGATATAGGGCAGGCGAAATCTACTCTTGAAGGAATGATGATAGAGAATAGCCGGATTCATTTTATTAGCGGAAATCATCGGGAACAATCATGGAAGGATATGGTGCTGATGAGTATGTGCCACCACCAGGTGATCGCCAACTCTACCTTCAGCTGGTGGGCTGCATGGCTGAATGATAACCCTGAAAAGATTGTGATAGCTCCAAAGAATTGGTTTACAAAAAAGGAATGGAATCTAAATGATATGCTACCTGCGGAATGGATAAAGATATAAGAATCGCTTTCATCACTCCTGAAGCGCCTCCATTTTCAGGAGGTGGTATCGCTACGTTTATCAACAATATTACCAGGGGGCTGCATGGTGCAGGTGTCTATTGTGAAGTATTTACCCCGTCTATAGATGGGCCTGCAGAAATATCAGAAGTGAATGGTGTGTTGTTTCATAAAATAAAGACCACATCTGTCGCTCAGTTTGCAAAGGATGTAGTGCCTTATTTCCTGCAACGGCATACTGAGCAACCTTTTACAATTGCTGAGTCTTGCGAAATACATGCTTCGCTCTTTGAACTTCTGAAAAACAAACTCCCGGGATTGAAATATGTGATCCGGGTGCAGATGCCCGGAGTGTTGCAGAGCCACCTGAATTACTATTATCAATCAAAGTGGCTGAAACTAAGATACGTGGTGGGTGCTTTCAGAAGGAGAAGATGGGACCTCGGCTTTTGGAACAGGGTGGATGTGAAGAGAAAAAGGAATGAAGAATATTTGGTTTGTGAGATGGCTGATCACATCATTGCTCCCTCAGTTTCTTTTAAGCATTGGTTGGTTGAATTTTGGAAAATTCAGGGGAGTAAAATTGAAGTGATACCTCACTTGTTCGATTTCGAAACACTTCGGCCGGCAACAACCTCCGCCATCCAGGCAAAAGTCCCTGGTACAACTACCATCTTATTCGTAGGGAAACTGAATGCACATAAGGGCGTGATCAACCTTGCAAAGGCTGCTGCCAGGATATTTAAAAAGCACAGCAATGTACAATTCATTTTCATAGGAGAGGATTGGGATATACATTTTAAAAACCGTAAGACCATGACGGGAACGGTTATTCGGGGATTGACGCACAATGACAAAAGGATTCACCTGGCCGGCAAGGTACCTTACCACGAACTTTATCATTACCTGGAACAGGCGGATGTGGTAGTATTGCCCAGCCTGTGGGAAGCATGGGGCTATACCTGTACAGAAGCGATGAGCATGGGCAAACCGGTGATCGGAAGCAAATATGGCGGTATGGCTGATGCGATCACTCACGGAAAGGATGGATTATTAGTGGATCCTTTTTCGGTAAGTGACATTACAGAAAAATTAGACACGCTCATTAGCCATTCGGAAATGAGGGAACGGTTAGGAGCCGCGGCGCGAAATACCGTTGCGACGAAATTGGGGTTTGAGAAATTGACAAAAGAAAATGTGAGGTTTTATGAGAGGATTGTGGAGGTGGGATGATTTTTTTGGGGGAGCAATGGCCTACGACCATTGCTCGGAAATATTGTATTGCTTTGGAGCAATGGCCTACGACCATTGCTCGGAAATATCGCGCCCTTTCAGGGCTGGGCGATAGTGAAAAATTAAATTTTCGATAAGCCCTGAAAGGGCGGTATCTTCCTGAGCGATGTTCGAAGGGCGTCGCGTTTGATGAGCGTCATGTTTGTTGATTGCCGCGTTTGTTGGTCGTAGTGTTCTGACATTTGGAAAGCAATGGCGTGCGACCATTGCTCGGTTATATCACGCCCTTTCAGGGCTGGGCGATAGTGAAAAATTAAATTTTCGATAAGCCCTGAAGGGGCGTTATCTTCCTAAGCGATGTTCGTAGGGCGCCGCGTTTATTGAACGTCGCATTTGTTGAACGTCGTATTTGTTGATTGCCGCGTTTGTTGGTCGTTGCGTTCTGACATTTGGAGAGCAATGGCCTACGACCATTGCTCGGTTATATCGCGCCCTTTCAGGGCTGGTAATAAATAATTAAATTTTCGATAAGCCCTGAAGGGGCGTTATCTTCCTAAGCGATGCTCGTAGGGCGTCGCGTATGTTAAACGTCGCATTTGATGAACGCCGCGTTTGTTGAACGTCGTGTTCTACGAAAAGCATTGAAGATCTATCATCATGCCACAAAAAAAATCATTTTTATTTATCAGCACTCTCGCACACATTCCGTGGGGCGGTTGCGAGGACCTGTGGTACAAGACAGCGCTATTGGCATTGGACAGGGGCCATAAGGTATTTGTATTGGTTTTTCAACATGATGAATTACCGTTACACATAGCAGTACTTGCAAAAAAAGGAGCAAAAATATTTGGCCTGGTAAGGCCTGGCGAAAAGAAAAGCATTGCAGGGAAAGTTAAGGATAAGCTATCTCCCGGGTGGCAAAACAAAAAGGTGGTGGAGGGGTTGAGTAAGGAATTGAGTACTGCAGAGGGTTATGTAGTGTTGGTAAGCCAGGCAGGCGGATTTGATTTTTGCTATTCTTACCTGGATGAGGTAGCCCAATGGTTGCTGCAAGGCAATGCGCCATTTCATGTAGTAGTTCAAAATGTACCTGACCTCGGATTTACGGTAGCATTGCCTATCGCTGATAAGCAGAAATCAATTTTTAATAAGGCGCAATCCGTGGCCTTTGTTTCTGAAAGAAACCGGGTTTCTTCAGAGCGGATACTTGCATCCTCTATCGCCAATGCATACACGATCAATAACCCGTTGAATGTAGAGCGTCTGGATGAGCCGGTTCCATTTCCTGAAATAAATTCTAAAATCTCCTTTGCTACCGTTGCAGCGCTGCGTTGCTCACACAAGGGGCAGGATGTGTTGTTCCAGGTATTGGGTGCTGATATTTGGAAAGAGCGGGATTGGGAATTGAATTTGTATGGTTCGGGATCTGATAAAGATTACCTGAAGGAGCTGGCAAAGTTCTATCACATTCATGAACAGGTACATTTTCACGGGCATGTGAAGGATATCCATGAAGCCTGGAAAAAGAATCACATTCATATACTTCCTTCATTGGGAGAGGGGACACCATTAGCGTTGATAGAATCCATGTATTGCGGCCGGCCGGCCATTACCACTGATGTGGGTGGTAATGCAGAATATTGCAATCACTTGGAGAATGGCTTCATTGCTGATTATCCCACACCCAATGCTTTGGCAAGAGTGATGGAAACAGCATGGATGCATCGCGAACAGTGGAAGAATATGGGCGAGAAGGCGCATATGCGGATCACAACATCTTATGATTTGAATGCCGATCAAACACTGCTTGAAAAAATTAAGCACGAATAGCTATTAAACCACACGAAAAAGATAAAATCCTTTGTGCCATCGCCCCGGCGGAGAGGTTTGTGTCTCGTGACAAATAAAATTAATTCACATAGCTTCTTGATAAAAAAACCAAATAGCCACTAAGCACCTAAGTCACGACGAAGAAGGACACTTTGTGGCAAAAAACAATATTGCCAGAATTTATTTTAAATTTATGACCATGAAATGGCAAGATTATATAGGAACTGAAAAAGACATCCTGGTTGGTAAACCGATTATAAAAGGAACAAGAATATCCATAGATTTTCTGATTGGTTTGTTGGCACAAGGTTGGACAGAGGAGCAAATTCTTGAAAATTATCCACGCCTCACAAAAGAATCATTGAAGGCGCTATTTCTCTACATTCAGGAATGTTTGGAAGACAACCTGTTGTTGCCGGCAAATTAAAATTACTGCTGATTAAATTGAAACTTTTAGCCAACGAAAACTTTCCTCTGTCAAGTGTTCATATCCTGAAGAAAAAGGGATATGATATTACTGCAATCGGTACAGACCATTCGGGTGTTAAAGATGTGGAAGTGATGCAAATAGCAATGAAAGAAGACAGGCTGATTCTGACATTTGACCGTGATTACGGAGAACTAATTTTTGGCAAGCAACTCCGACCGGAAATGGGTGTAATTTATTTGCGCTTAAAACATTTTTCTCCAGAGTTACCTGCTTCCATAGTATTGGAAATCTTGCAGAATAAAAACATAGAACTGAAAAGAAGATTGACCGTAGTTGATTCAAGCGGAATCCGACAGAGGAAATATTAAATATGAAGTCTCTATCCCGGCCATGTTCGTGTTTGCGTGGCAATAAAGAAAACAAAATTGAAGGTCATACATTTCAATAATGGATCAGGTGGCGGTGTATTGTCCGTCATCCGAAATCTTATTTCTTATTTCGGAAATGAAGAGATAGAAAACCATGTAATTTATACGATCGAAGAATCAAATGAGAAAAATGCGACAATTATTGATTTTCCGGAAGCAAAGTCTGTTCAGATTTTCAGGTACAATCGCAACTGGAATTTTTATTACACCTGTAAGCAATTGGCAAAGCTGCTCCCTGATGAACATGCAGTGATTGTGGCCCATGACTGGCTGGAGCTGGGGATGTGCAGCAATCTGGGATTACAGAATCCGGTAGTGCACATACTTCATGGTGATTATGAATACTATTATCAGTTGGCAGAGAAGCACAAAGAATCTATTGACAGATACATTGCCATTAACCCTGTGATTGCTGAAAAACTTCAATCAAATCTCATCGACCGGAAATTAGATATCTCATACAAGAGATTTCCTGTGCCCGGGATACAAGCGCATAAAGATGAATCAGCCACGCTGCGGATCGTCTATTGCGGTAATGATCTGAATAGTCATTCCAAACAGTTTGAGTTGTTGCCATTGATCAATGCGAGCCTGGCTGCCCGGGATGTACAGGTATCGTGGAGTATCATAGGATATGGTATTGCAGAGGATAAGGTACGGGAACTGATGAAACAGAAGCAAAACGTTTTCATTTATTCCAATATTTCTAACAAGGAAGTACTGCACATCATGGCCGATAATGATTTGATCTTGCTGCCTTCCATTCACGAAGGTTTCCCTGTATCCATCGTAGAAGGAATGAAATGTGGATTGGTACCTTTAGTGACAGACTGGGATGGTGCCACAGCCGAACTCATTAAAGAAGGAGAGAGTGGATTTTATTTTGCAATAGGGGATGCACAGGCTTATGCAGAAAAAATAGCCAAGCTCCATCATGACAGGAAACTATTGAAAACTATTTCAGAAAGAGCCGCTACACGCGCCAATGAATTATTTGACCCGGTTGAAAATACGCTAAGAATGGAAGAGGTGTTTATTGAGTCGGCCGGAAAGCTAATGTACAAGAATAAGAAAAGAGTGTATGGATCACGGTTGGATATGGAGTGGCTGCCGAATGGAGTGGTGAGCACTATCAGGCAAATGCTAAAATCTTGAAGGTTACGCCCTACAATCTTGAAGAACCTGTCCGAACTTGCGGATTTAGCAGAACCATCCGGAACAAGCTCAAACTTCAAGGTTTGAGAATTTGAAGAGAATAAATTTATGTTACCACTTTTACAAAAAATTTTTTCCAGCGGCCAAATAGAAAACCCTAAAGGAGAATTTGTTAAACTGCATTCTCATACTCCTTTAGAACAAGGGTTATTTTTACAAGAAATTTTTGATCAGGTGAAGCCTTTTGCTTCCTTAGAGGTCGGTATGGCTTACGGCATTTCATCCCTCTTTATTTTAGAGAAACATAAAGAACATAAGAATCCTCCAAAATCCCATTTAATTATTGAGCCGTTTCCATGGGATGGAGTGGCTGAACATAATTTTAAGAATGCGGGTTTGTTTGAATTCAGTGATATAAGATACTTAAAATCTCATGACGTTTTACCCAAACTTTACTATGAGAATCATCGAATTCAATTTGCTTATGTTGATACACTTAAAGTTTTTGATACAGTACTCCAGGACTTTTATTTCATTGACAAAATTCTTGATGTAAATGGTGTCTTTGTTTTAGATGATTGTGGAGGAGGCTGGCCTGGCGTTCAAAGAGTAGCAAGATTCATAAACACACTTCCACATTATAAAATTCTGGATAAACATGATAAACCAAAAGTTTCAAGAAAGAAGAAAATTGTGCTTGTTGGTCTGAGAAATGCCTTCAAAGTTATTCCGTTCAAAAAACGTTTCTACCCTACACTAGATTTTAAGACCGAAAGAGAATTAGGGCTGGATTATAGGTGTATTGCCTTTCAGAAAATTGCAGAAGACAAAAGAAATTGGGATTGGGACAAGAGATTTTAATGCCAAAAGCATCAAGCCCCGAGGTAAGTGTTCTCATGACCGCCTACAACCGCGAGCAATACATCGCCGAAGCAATAGAGAGTGTGCTGTCATCCACTTACAAAAATTTTGAACTGATTATTGTTGACGATTGTTCGACTGACAACACAGTCGCCATTGCCAGAAAGTATGAAGCACAGGATGATCGTGTAAGGCTATATGTGAATCAAAAGAATTTGGGACAGTTTCCTAACCGAAACAAGGCTTCTGAATATGCAAATGGTAAATACGTTTATTATGCTGATTCAGATGATACGGTATTGCCGGACGGTTTAGAGAGTTTAGTCAACTTAATGGAACAAAATCATAGATGT
>JBDHYH010000119.1:0-11791 GCA_039811325.1 Chitinophagaceae bacterium
TATCGAGTAGTAATTGTCTTGCGGAGCATTGAGGCCGAGGTTTACTTTAGTGTATCCGGGAACGTTAGCACCTGCTGCCCTGTTTTGTACATTGCCCTGACCGAAAGAACTTTCAGCGGTAAAACTAGCGCTGGAGAAATTGACACATAAATCCTGGTTAGCCATTATCCGGATACCCGCATAGTTCATCCTTTGCACTTGGTTTACACTATTATAGTCACGGTAGCGAAAGGTACCTGTTGGATACACCGTAGATCCGAAAGCTGCTGTTACCCTCATTCTATATGCAACTACCAATAAAGTGGTACCATAAAATTTTGGCTTGTCACCGGGATTCACAGTTCCGCCGCCAGTAGCACTTCCAAATCCAGCTCCATTTTGAGCATTGGTGGTTCCGGTTCCGATATTAATGCGTAGCCTTGCAGGTGCGGTGGCTATATATACGCCTTTGTCATCGTTCGATGCATCGGAATAGGGGCCATCAAAAAGTAAGCCCTCATTCGTAACGATCTTCATAGAATTAGGAATGTATTGAAGGCCGGCAGGAATGGTGTCAATATAATACAACCGGGAAGCTACCCTATCTATTTTCATCAATGCTCTGACCTCAATAGTGTCGCCGGTTTCCAATGTGCCACCACCATTCGCCCTGGTCACATTTTGATAAGTGTAACTGAAAATATAATAAGGCTGGGCCTCTGATAAATTTGCTGTAAAGATGAAAATAGCTATGACTGAAATCTGCCGCATAGCGCTTTTCACAGCTATTCTGGCTAAATAGTTTTTCATAGGGTTATCAATTAATCCAAATTATCCATTACAATAACGGTTTCACTGATGTAGTTATTATTAGAAATCCTGTAATAATAATTGAGTACCCACAATCGTTATTGGGTTAATTGTCCAAATTCTAACTGACTCCAATGAAAAATCTTTTTTGTGGTGTGGCATTTACGATAGCATTGTTCTTTTCTACGAATACTATTGCGCAAAATGAGCAATTTACTATGAGGGTGGTCAATCCCGGTTATCAACTGAATTCTGCCTGGGAGGTTTTGTGGGGTCCCGATGATTCATTATGGGTGACCGAAAATACTGCCTATAAAGTATCAAGGATTGATCCTTCTTCCGGAGGTAAATCGGAAATTATTGACTTAAGCAGCAAAAAGAATTTTGCAAGCCCTCCCAAATGGCCGCAAGGGGGACTGATGGGAATGGTATTACATCCTTCCATGTATTCAGAATGGCCTAATGCTTCGAAGCCTTATGTCTATATTGCCTACGTATATCAATATAACAGTACCACAGGATGCACCAATGGTACAGGCCCATGCAATTTTAAGACAAATATTGTCCGTTATAATTATGACAGAGCCACTCATTCCTTCTCCAATGAAACGGTCATTATCAATTCATTAAACGGAAGCAATGATCACAACTCAGGAAGATTAACAATCGGCAACGTCGGTGGAACTCCATACCTGTTCTATACCATTGGCGATATGGGCGCAGGCCAATTTAATAACATCAGCAGGCCCAATAATGCTCAAACACAAGATGTATTGGAAGGAAAAATCTTACGATTTAATCTAGAAGAGGATGGCGATGTGGATCCTGCAGATAAATGGATACCCAATGACAACCCTTTTTCATCAGGTGGCAAGAAAACTGCTGTTTGGTCATGGGGGCATCGCAATGCGCAAGGCATCGTGATGGGAAGCAATGGTATTCTCTACAGCAGTGAACAACAAGACAAAAGTGATGATGAAGTAAACATCATTACAAAGAGTGATAATTATGGATGGCCCAAAATATCGGGGCCTTGTGATGGCAACTACAATGGCCTTAAATTGGCCAACCAAACAGTAGTAAGCGAACAAAACAACTGCACAACCCTCAATGCGAAGGAGCCTATTTACACACTTTTTACTGAAAATGACCCGGGTAGCCTGGGCAATAATTACCTTACCTGGCCCACAGTTGCATGCTCAAGCATAGATATCTACGAAAAAAATGTAATCCCAAATTGGAATAAATCCCTACTTGTTACTTCTCTCAAAGCCGGACAGATATTCAGGCTAAAATTGAGTGAGGATGGCCTTTCCGTGGTAGATACTTCGACAGTACCTATGATGCGAAACCAGGGCAGGTACCGTGATATCGCCATAGCTCCTGATGGCAAAAAATTTTATGTAGCCTGTGATATGACCGGCCAGGCAGAAAAGCCTGATGGCAGTTACGGTTCCCCTCCTTTGAATGCAGGCAGAATTTTGGAATTTACCTACACCGGTGCAGTTATGGCTATTCATGACGACACTTATAATTACGTTCGCAATACGGTAATGAAGTTGTACCCAAATCCTGCGACAGACAGGATATTCGTACAATCTGTAAAAAGTACTACAATGCCTCTATTTTACTACCTGTATGACATGGCAGGCAAGGTGGTGAAGCAGGGCAAGAGCTATACCGATATGTTTAGTATTGATATAAAGAACTTATCAAAAGGAATGTACATTATGAAGATATTTAACGGGTACAACATGAATATCTATTCTGATAAAATAACTCTGCAATAAATCTTAAGGCAGCAAAAAAACAAAGTGCTTTTAAAGGAGTTCTTTACCTTTAAAGGCACTTTTTTATTTTGTCATTTTCAATCTAAAGATTCAATGCCATGAAGAAGATTATTTTCTTTGCAACAGTATTTTCTTTCCTATGTGAAATACCCACCTGCCTTTTAGCACAAAAGAAAAAACAATTAGGTACCGGATTTATTGAGCGTTCCAACATGGATTTTTCAATAAAACCGGGTGACAACTTTTACCTCTATGCAAACGGTAACTGGTTAAAGAAAAACCCGGTACCCTCTTCACAAACCAGGTGGGGCAACTTTAATATCCTTGCAGAAAATAATGAAATCCGGTTGAAAAAATTGGCAGAAGAAGCCATGTCGAATCCACAGGACGACTCGGTATCCGGCAGGGTAGGAAGGTTTTATGCCAGTTATATGGATTCCCTGGCATTAGAAAAAGAAGGGTTCGCCCCCATCAAGAGTATTCTCAAAACAATCTCCCAACTGAAATCAAAAAAAGACATTCTGAATCAAATGTCTATTATGAGAACAGAAGGATTAGGCTCTCCATTTTTTGGATTTTCCGTTGCACAGGATAGCAAGAATGCAAGCGCATATATCACAAGGCTTTCACAAGGAGGTACCACCCTTCCGGATCGTGATTATTATTTGAAAAATAATAACCGAATGGTTGAGATCAGGAAAGCATACTTCAATTACATGCAGAATCTGTTCGAACTCATTGGCAATGATGAAGCATTGGCAACAGCTAAGGCGAAAAGCATATTAGACCTCGAAACCGCTTTAGCCTCTATTCAAATGAGCCGTGTAGAAATGAGAGACCCGGACAAGACTTATCACAAATATTCTGTAAGTGGCCTCAATGATCTTACCCCATCATGGGACTGGCCTCTAATGCTGGCAACTCTGGGAGTAGCGAAGGCGGACAGCATCGTGATTAATAACCCGGCATTTTTTAAATCTGCTGACGCTATCTTTACAGCCTTACCATTGGAAGTACTGAGAAATTATCTTGAATGGAATGTACTAAAGACTGCGGCTCCATTTCTGAGTCATGATTTTGTTCAATATAATTTCGAATTCGAGAGTGAACTCTCTGGTCAGAGGGAAATAAAACCGAGATGGCAGCGTGCGAGCAGCTTAACAGACCGGATGCTCGGCGATCTGATCGGGCAATTGTATGTGAGAAAATATTTCAATCAGGCAGCAAAACAGCGAATGCTTTCTCTGGTAAATAACGTTCAGGAAACTTTTGCATCACGAATTAATGCACTGCCATGGATGAGCGGCGCAACCAAAGAACAGGCTTTAATCAAACTCAAAGCAATTGTAAATAAGATTGGATTCCCCGATAAATGGAAAAATTACGAAGGTTTAGCCATCTCTCGAGATCACTTGTTCGAGAACATTGAAAACATTGCAAAATACAGATATCATGAAATGGTGGACAAACTTGGTAAGCCCGTTGACAAAACAGAATGGGGAATGACGCCACCAACAATTAATGCTTATTACAGCCCTGTCAACAATGAGATCGTTTTTCCTGCAGGAATCCTTCAATATCCGTTCTTTGATTTCAATGCTGACGATGCCGTGAATTATGGTGGAATAGCTGCAGTAATAGGGCACGAATTAACTCATGGATTCGACGACCAGGGAAGAAAGTTTGCTGCAAATGGGAACCTGCACAACTGGTGGGCTAAAGAAGATGCTACAAAATTTGATGAACTGGCCCAGATGGTAATATCGCAATACAATGGATTTGTTGTGAATGACTCTTTACATGTCAATGGTAAACTTACTCTTGGAGAAAACCTTGCAGACCTTGGAGGCCTTGCCATAGCTTACCAGGCATTTAAAAACACACCCGAAGGAAAGAGCGATGTCAAAATAGATGGCTTCACGCCTGACCAGAGGTTTTTCCTAAGTTGGGCACAGGTATGGCGGGGCAATATACTACCTCAGGAAGCAGCACAACGCATCCTCACGGATCCGCATTCTCCGGGGATGTACCGCGTGAATGGAGTGGTACCAAATATGGATGCATGGTATAAAGCATTCAACATAACCCCGGGCGACAAAATGTACAAACCGGAAAATGAAAGAATAAAAGTCTGGTAGTGTAAGGTGTTTGTCGGCCATGATGAAAAATGAAAATGTTCTTTACCTCCGTGGTAATCATGCATTGAGCATTGAAGGGGATAAAGAAAATTTTCGTGAATCATAAAGTGAACTCTTATCAGGGATAGCAATACAACGAAGAGCAGAAATCAAATGACAACTTCTGTAATATTATTGCCGATAACCTTTCTGAGTATTCAAACTTTTACAATATGTGACAGGATAATGCCTGTTGCCATTGCAGCATTCAATGATTCTGCCCGGCCTAACCTTGGAATAGTAAGGTGATTGCCAGCTAAAGAAAGGAGTTCAGAACTGATGCCTTTTCCCTCATTGCCAATAATGAGTATCCCTTCATCGATCGTTCCTGTTTCGAAGACAGAATCTCCCTGGAGGCTTGTAGCATACAGTGGGAGCTTACTTTTACTTAGAAAATCTTTCAGATCGACATAATGCATCTTCACATGAGCGAGGCTACCCATCGTAGCCTGAACTACTTTAGGGCTGTATGCCTGGGCTGTATGCAGGCTGCACAGGATATGCTGAATATTAAACCAGTCTGCAATACGAATGATGGTACCCACATTCCCCGGATCCTGGATGTCATCCAGTGCGAGTGTAATCTTACCATCGAGGTTGCCCGGTAAGGCAAGGTCAGGGATATGAAAAACCCCAACGACTTCTCTTGGAGTTTTCAGTTGTGAAATTTTCTTTAATTCAAAATCTCTGACTGCGATCCAATTCCCGTTATCATCAGTTGCTTTTTCTTTTTTGGTAATCATCCATTCCTCTGTAGCGTAGATAGAATCCACTTCATAGCCTGCCGACAGAAATTCTTCAACCACTTTAGGAGTTTCAGCTATGAATCGCCGGTATTGATCGCGAAATTTTTTGTGGGTTAAACTTTGAATATATTTGACTGTATTTCCGGATAACATAATATTATGAAATTGGCTGACGGCTACAAATTTACAAGTAAGATTTTTTTCCCACTGTTTGTAATAGCCCTATTCAGCAGTTGCTCATCCACTAAGGAGTATTCCGGTTTCACATCTGTAAAAAAATTCAGGAAAAATATTCCGTTTATTTACAAGAACAATATCTCATTAGAGGCTGAGGGGGTAGGCAAAGATGAATTGACAGTGATGAATTCCAGGTTATCCAATCAACTGGAAGACAGTGCGCGGGTGCGGATAAAAGATGTCGCTTTCATTTTCCATACCATCAAAAACCCTCCAAGTTTTGACTCTTCGAACATTCTCCAGTCTGCTGCTAACATGTATGCTTACATGCAAAACAGTGGCTACTATAATCCAACTGTTACTTTCAATTTCGACACTGTTGTAAAGAAAAACCAGGGAGAATACCGGATCATTACCAACTATCATGTTGTTTCCGGAAAACGTACTACTATAGATACCGTAGCCTACCTTTTCAACAAACCTGAACTGGAACAAATAGCGGTGAGCACCAGGAAAGTGTCTGGTCTTCAAAAAGGGGTTCCTATTACAAAAGGGGGTATCAGTGATGAAACCAACAGGTTGGTCAACCTATTCAGGAACCATGGCTATTATAAATTTACTACAGACGAGATCAGGGTGACCGGTGATACTTCGATTGAAGCCCTGACCACCGTTTCAGAAGATCCTTTTGAGCAACTACGCCTCCTGGCAGAAGCTGCAAAAAAAAGGGATAAGCCCACGATTCGGTTAGGATTTCAATTGAACAACCCCGCTGAAAAAGACAGTATCAAGAAATATTTTGTAAACAACATCACCATCATGCCTGATTACAGGGCAGGTGATGTTTACCCGGACTCAGGATTCATCTCAAGAAAACTCCCTCAATTTACTGTGGCTTACCATGACTACAAATTCAAAACGGGGTTGCTTACACGAAATCTCTACCTTAAGAAAGGAAAGGTATTCCGGCAGGATGATTATTATAAAACCATCAATGAACTTTACAAACTCGGAATCTGGGAAAGCCCTTCGATCGATATCCTTGAGCATCCTGACACGTCATTGATGGATCTTGTGATCAAACTTATTCCATTGAAGCGATACGGATTCCAGGGTAATATTGAAGTGAGCTATTCTGCCAATAGTAGCACCTCCAACCTACCAACATTATCTACAGGTAACCTGCTTGGATTATCAGCAAGCCTTTCACTCACAGACAGGAACTTTGCAGGCTCTGCCATACGTATGACTAATTCTATCAAAGGCGGGTTGGAATTCAACACCAGCAGGCGCAATTCGGGAGGTACTTTTATCAACAGCAGGGAGATTACATTTAACAACAGTGTTCTTTTTCCAAGATTCATCTTCCCTTTCAATAGTCTCAACACCAGGAACTGGGTTACACATCAATCATTCATTAACACAAACCTCTCATTCATCAACAGGATAGATTTCTATAACCAGCAAATTGTAAACACCTCGCTTGGTTACAATTTTTCCATGAATAAGAACAGGCTTTGGAGCCTCCGGTTATTCAATTTTGATTTCCGAAGGTTGTACAACCGATCACCAGGATTTGACAGTACCCTCCTGGAGTTTCCATTCCTGCGTTATTCCTTCAACACTGCACTGGTAATGGGTTCCAGCCTCTCCTATACTTCAGGTAGTCCGGGTTATAAAAATCCCAACGTAATCAACAAACTTCGCATCAATCTGGAAACATCAGGAATCTTATGGGGGATTTTGAAATCAGGAGACCGAGCCTCGCACAATGGTAATTTTTTCAACAAATACCTGAGAGAGTTTGTAAAAGCAGACCTTGAATATACACGCACTTACAGCCATCCAAAATCCGCTGTTGTGTTAAGAGCCTTTGCAGGAATTGGGGTTCCATTGGCCAAGAGTGACACCACGTTACCTTTCTTTAAACAATATTTCGGCGGTGGCCCTAACAGTATGCGTGGATGGCCCGTCCACGGTATTGGAGTAGGCGGCCAGCCACTGGCTCCTTATGCAATCAACAGGACAAGGTTCAATGACCGGACGGGTGATATCCAATTAGAAGGAAATTTTGAATACAGATTCAATGTAGCGCCTCTTTTTTCTAACGCCATCTTATTTAAAATGGCGCTTTTTACTGACATTGGAAATGTCTGGAATTTTAAGAACACCCGCCCGGATGGTTTGCCAGATACTACTCAATTCAGATTTAAGAATTTGTACAAGCAATTGGGAGTTTCATCGGGTGTGGGCTTCAGGTTTGACTTTAGCTACTTCCTGCTTCGATTCGATATGGCATTCAGGTTCAAGCGGCCTGATTTGTGGACGGATGATGCCGGATGGCAATTACCTGCTATCAATTTCAGGAATCTCTTTTCATCTGCAACAGCAAATAGAATATGGCGGTACCAAAACTTCAATGCTACTATCGGTATTGATTATCCGTTTTGATTATTTTGCCAGTCATCCATCAATATTGCCACTCGTATAACATTTATACTTATACGATCAAATATTTGGTGATTCGGAATTCTGTTAATACTTTTAAAAATCCAACCTCCTAACAGGAAAATTTCAGCTACCTTTTTTACCGAAGAATATTAGTCCAACAGGAATTAATCCGATAATGGAATCTGGTTATAATACGCATATTATTATCCCATAATTGAAAAACCGCTGGGTGGAGCTGTAGTACTGCAGCTCCATTTTGTATCTTACAGAATCGACAAGCGCACTTCACATCCGGTAACAATCGAATTTAGAATGCATTCAAACAAACCTCCTACTCAGCTAATGCTGCCTTAGATGATGGCACTTTCTCTGTAGCCAGTTTTGCTTTCTCCTCCTTGTATAGCCTGCGTTCGAGAGGGAAGGTCGCAAATGGAAACAACGAGGACAGGAACATCAGAAAACTCTTCCCAAACTTCCAACTCTGATCGCCGGCTGCCTGGGTAAGCGTCAGCAAAAACAACATAAAAAACAACCCATGCACCCAGCCGCAATAGGTAACAACTTCTGGCATGGAGTAGAAATATTTCAAAGGCATGGCGACGAATAATAACACGAGGTAAGAAATACCTTCCAGGACAGCAATCAGGCGAAACCTTCCAACAGGTGTATTAGAAAAGTAATTCATAGAAGCAATATTTTTTGGCGCAAAACTATTTCAATCAATTTTTAGAATCATCATAAAGATGTCAAAAGTCAGGGATGTATGTTATTGTTTTGGCACCGAAATCACCTTATGGAGATGATGACTTTTGTAAGCCAGTTCTATAATCTTAATCACATCAATGGCCTGGCCGGCTGTAACGGGTGGTTGTTTACCTTTCCTGATCGCCGGGAAAAGTTCATCATAGAATGCGCCATAATTCCCACTTTTCGGCGGTATTGATGTTTCGACAAACTTATTCCCCGAATAAACTTTCAAAACTCCCGGGCTTTTATCCGTACCCCAATCTTCCTCTCCAGGCAATACCCCATTGGAAAGGGCCGATTCCTGCACATCACCTTTACGTTTAATAAAAGAACCTTTTTCGCCATACAGTACAGTCTCAGGAAGTGTATCAGCAACCAGGTAAGAAGAATGCAGGCGTATTCTCATTTTTTCATAAAACAAAATGATCTCAAAAAAATCTTCCACACGGCTCTCCTTCCTTTGAATTCCTATATCTGCAAAAATTTCCTGAGGCCATCCGAAAAGGATCAGAGCCTGGTCAATCAAATGACTACCTAAATCATACAAATTACCACTGCCCGGACCGGGCGATTCTTTGTGCATTTTTTTCCCGGGATGCTGCCTAAACCGGTCAAACCTGAATTCAGCTTCCATAAGGTTTCCAAGTTTCCGGCTCTTCAAGACTTTTTCTATAGTTCTGAAATCACTATCATACCTGCGATTGTGGTACACAGAGAGTACCAGGTTATTTTTTTCAGCAAATCGATTTAACGATTCACCCTGTTGAGCGGTAACCGTAAAAGGCTTTTCAACTACCACATGTTTGCCGGCTCTGAGTGCTTTCATAGCATAATCATAATGTGTAGTGTTTGGAGTGTTTACAATCACCAGTTCTATTGCACGATCATTCAGAAGTTCTTCCAATGTTCTGTATATGGTAATTTCTGGAAATAATTTTTTTGAAAGGCTCTTTGACCTCTCCCAAACTGATGACAGGTGATAATATGGGTTTACCTTTAAAAATGGTGCATGGAAGATGCTGCCACTCATTCCATAGGAAAGCAATGCAGTATTAATGGGAATTATTTTCTTAGAGCCAGCCATAATAATTGATTGTATCGATTACCCCAGGTCGATCTCTGTATTGTCGCCAATATTGAGCGAACGGCGCTCGCCAATGATCTCTGTATCACTTCCGATCAATGAATCATCCAGCACCACATCGTAAAGTTTGGAAAAAGAACCAATGATACTGTCCCTGACTATCGAAGAATGAATAATGGTATTCTCTCCTACTGCAACATTTGGCCCAATAATCGAATTCTTTATATCACATTGCTCGGCAATATTAACGGGTGGGATGAATATCGTATTCTCAAATTTGTTGATCTCGGAAATGTTGCCGCCCAACTTCTGCAAAAGAATAGAGTTGGATTCCAGCAATGATTCCTTGCGTCCACAATCAAACCAATTCTCCACTTTGAAACTCTTGAATACGGTCCCATTCCGGATCATACATTCCAACGCATCGGTCAGGTTGAATTCATCATAGGTCTTAATGCCTTGCGAAATAATGGTACCAAGGCAATTAAAAAGCGACCCTGAATCTTTAATTTTATACAACCCTACCAATGCCATATTCGATTTGGGAATAGCCGGTTTTTCTATCACACTTGTGATGTTCCCATTCTCATCCAGTTCGGCAACACCAAAATTTCTCGGATCATCCACTTTCTTGATCCCCAGCATGGAATACTCTGAAGCGAGAATTTCTTCAATATTATACTCGCAGATCGTATCGCCCAATGCGATGAATACTTCCTCATTGTCTATAATATTTCTTGCAAGGTTAATAGCATGTGCTGTACCTTTTCTCTCGTTCTGAAAAATAAAATGAGAAATGATATGCGGGTACTTTGCATTCACATAATCCTGGATCTTTTCACCGAGGTAACCAATAATAAAAATGAATTCCCTGATCCCTGCCCGATAAAGCTGATCTATGTTGATACTTAAAATCGTTTTGCCGGCAAGTGGTATCAATGCCTTTGGCTGGGTATAAGTATGCGGCCTTAATTTAGTACCAGCGCCCGCCACGGGAATGATGGCCTTCATAATTGATTCAAGTTTTTCTTTTGCCGGTTCATAATTGCAGGCGGTGAATTTACCAAATGTTTGGAAAACGAATCCTGTTTTACCTGTTATTTTGTTGAATGCTACCTGTGGCCATCCATCCTTCCCTAATAAACTTTTTTGTAGGTTTGCCCAAATTAATGACATGCCAAGAGATACACAGGTTTTTCAGATCATCGAAAAAGAATTAAACCGACAGAGAGAAGGAATTGAATTGATCGCTTCCGAAAATTTTGCCAGCGCTGATGTGATCAGAGCAATGGGTACCGTACTCACCAATAAATATGCAGAAGGTTATCCCGGCAGAAGGTATTATGGTGGCTGCGAATATGTGGATGAAAGTGAGCAACTGGCCATCGAACGGCTTACAAAAATCTTTGATTGCGAATACGGAAATGTGCAACCACACAGTGGCGCGCAAGCCAATGCGGCTGTGATGCTCGCCTTGCTGCAACCCGGAGATAAAATATTAGGATTGGACCTGAGCATGGGAGGGCATCTCACTCATGGTTCACCTGTAAACTTTTCGGGCAAACTATATGAAGCACATTTCTATGGAGTGGTAAAGGAAACAGGACTCGTTGACTATGACATGCTGGAAAGCCAGGCACGCACATTAAAACCTAAACTCATCATCTGTGGAGCATCAGCTTACAGCCGCGATTGGGATTACAAAAGGATTCGTGCTGTGGCGGATGAAGTAGGCGCCTTTGTGATGTGCGATATGGCGCACCCTGCCGGACTGATTGCAAAGGGTTTGCTCAATTCTCCTTTTGAACATTGCCACATCGTAACCAGCAC
>JBDHYH010000120.1:0-11593 GCA_039811325.1 Chitinophagaceae bacterium
ATTATTTAAGACCAAAAATACAACAAAAAAACCAATAAATAAATATTGGTCTTAGATATTTTTCATTTTCGTATTATGTACTCCGGGCAAACAGCATTGACAATATTGATATTAGCCGGTGCTTTCCAAACACCTCGTGAATTGTCCACATTCTTATATATACCAGCTATAGCTGAGGAAACAGGTAAAAGCATTTCAATTCCTGAGAGGGCATTTTTTGCCTGCTGATATTGTGCAATGTTGGCTGATTTTAAATCTGCAAGATTACCGGCATCACCTCCCAAAATGATGATGGTTGCTTCATTATCTTTCGATTGATCACCAGCCACTTTGTAGTTGAAGTTTACGCTCGTGAAAATCCATGGAAAGTATGCAGCGCCATACTTAAGAATATCTGCAGTTCCGTTCAGAGAATTTCTCAGCATTTGAATGTCAGCTTCCCATTGACCTGCAGATACAGGATCATGATAAACGTCTAAAACAGTAAAACGATTACAAAGCGATTCACATTGCTGCAGCGCGGCTTCATATACACTGTAATAATCACGACCGGACGAGAGGTTGACTGCATCAGGAAAAACTAAAAGCGTTACCTCATTAATTCCCGCTACGGCCTCCAGGCCATTTAAGAGATCCGGGGCAATGATCTCACTGCCCACCCGGGTATAGTTCCCCACGGAAGTGATCCAACACGGCCCGCCACCATTATCAAAATACATCTGCAATGAATAATACATCAGGTACCTTGATCGCTTTTTTTCGTCCACATTGCCCTTCACTTTTACACCCGCTGCAGTGGAAGTGAAAGTGACGGACAAACTATTTCTTTCTGGATCTGGAAATCCAAAATATTGTTCGTACTGAAGTAACGAGTCAACTTTCCACGGCTTGTTAAGAAGATCATCAACCTCTTTCTCTTGTGCTTTTTCAGTGTAGCCAATGAAAGCAGGGATAGCAGTCTTTACAGATTCTATAGAAGCAGGAAGTTTAAAGTTTTCCTCAATATAAATACCCGGAGTTTGGTTTGCGGAAGCCATGATTGTATGATTTTATTATTGATAACTCTTCAAATTGTAATCTATTTGATAAATTCAATAATGCCTATCCGGGTCATGACGGCCTAATCGATTTTCCGAAAAATTACCTTCACTTCAATACTTGCACATTCACTTCCGTGGTGGTGTTATCATAATATGAGCTTTAGCTGTGCCCGGGTCCATAAGCCACGGCATACCGGGGATGGTTGGTTTAGGTGAAAGACCTGTCGATTGGAGTGTGGCATAAGGCACATACAGTACATACCGGATGTGGCTTTCCTTCAATTCGCCGGTGGTTTTATCATAATCTTCATCTTTGCCACTCACGACATATAGAATGTTAGGCTCCTTCGGCATTTTCAATTTTCCGCCGTCTATTTCTTCATCCCTGATTTTCTGTTTTTGATCTTCGGTTTTTCCTTCAGCAAGCAATGCCCTGCCTCTTGCCATGAAAGGTTCGAGATTGGTGGAATAGCAGGCGACACTGATTCCCTTTTTGTGAGGATCATCAGCGAGGCAAACCAGTTTTCCCTCTCCTTTTTTCAACCTGACGAGTTTTCCCGCCTGGTCATAGCCCAATACGGTTGCGCTGTCTTTTTGATCGGCAGGTGCAGCAAGCAGTGCAGTCTTAATTTGTATTTCTTGAGGAAGAATTTCCTGGGCATTTATAATATTGCCAAAACATAGCAAACAAATAATGGATAGGTACTTCATCTGTTAGGTTTTTAGTGATTGGGAAGTTAAGCTATTTAATGCATTTCTTCAAAATCAGATGAAGAGGATATCTCAATTATAAAAACTCTCCAATCAATGTTCCCGATACATTCCATGCACTGAAACTGGTACCCTCAGGTTTACCAATAGGAATCGCAATCTTGAAAGTATGCAGTCCTGGTGTGAGATTATTAATTGGAATGTAAACCGCATTTGTAGTCGTTCCCGGGCACCAGTTGGACCGGCTCAGGTCAGATGATGAAAGTCCATCTCCAAAATTACCGGAAGATGGATTATACATCCGGTAAGTGCCACAATCCGTTCGCCACGGAATGAAACTGTATATTTTTTTACCATCAAGAAATATATCATTGACCTTTTGATTGAATTCATCTCCCCCACCCCAGCCGCCGTGTCCGGTAGAAATGTATCGCAATTGCAGGCTTTTCAGATTCTCGGGAATATTTACTGTTACTGTCAGTGAATCATGATCAAACATAGTAGCATAAGTCTGCCCGGCCATCTCCATTATATTCAGTGTGTTAAAGACCGGCTCAACCCAATGCTTCGCCTCTTTCTTTCCAGAGCCGGGATAGTAATCCAGTTCGAGATTTATCGTGTGTCCATTCCTGTCATAGTTCCCTATAAATACACCGACCCATACTTCACCTTCTATCGCCGGTAACAAATCGGTTATATCCTGTTTATATCTTACCGAATCAGCCCAGTCGTATCCTGCTATCTTCACCTTATCGTTGTATGCCCTCACTCCAAATGGAGTAAAGAATCGCATCAACTCTATGGGCGGCAGATATTCATTCGTAGCAACAACCCCCTGGTATTCCTTTCCATTTCTGTCTTTATATACCGGCAGTTGTTTCAATCCATTATTCAATGCATCAAGGAATGAAATCTTTCTTTCCATCGGGATTACAAATACAGTTCCCGTACGATCATAGGCATCACCATTAGAGAATTGCGTGAGGTTAGCAAAGACAGAATAATCACCTTTTGCAGGAAGTTTTATTTTCCTGAGCACTACTGTGCCTCCGGCAAAGCGATAGGTCGTGTTTGCAAGATTCTTATCCTTCGGATTCATAATAGAATCCGTGAAGTTGATTTGTTGATGTGTGAAAACAGGAATAGTAGTGAACCGGTTGTCAATTTCTTTTCTCCGGTAGGTGGCATCATTTACCACAGTTCCCAGGTTGCCGGGCAAATGCGCGGAGGAGTCTGGAACATTCCTGAATTCTATTTTGGTGGCATACGTTTCGAAATTTCCATTACGAATGGTTTTAAGTATCAGCCCCAGTCCTGGCGCTGTTTCCAATGACGGTGTGCCTTTCAGAGCAATGTCATTTGTAAACCAGATATCAATCGTATTGGACCTGATGATCACTTTTGCCTTTCGACATTTGTATCCCAGTATGGTCGCGGTATCAGCGGACACTTCCGGCTTTACATATTCAGAAAATGGAGTTTTCAATGTATATAGTTCGCCACTTTTTGTAGTAAGTATTTGCAATGTTTCATGATGATTATAATCAATATACCTGTTTTCGGTTTCTTTTTGCATGTTTCCTGAGACGAGCCGGGCAATATTATCCTTAAAGAAAATCTGGAATGACCTGCCTTTCATCTCTTTGCCATTGCTTTTGAATGAATAAGTGATGCTACCTTCATTAACCGGTTGCATTATTTTATTCTTCTGGCCAAAGGAATCATTGCAAAACAGAAACAATAATAAAATCAAAATTGTGGGTAGGCTATTCTTCATTGCAGGTGATTGAAATTGAAAGTAAATATAGAAATTATATCGGGTTACAAAGTTGGGGCGCGTCTCAAATCCGATGGCTATCGGATTTCCAAGGCGGGTGTCCGCAACCGCCTGTAGAGAATGCTACCGGTTGGTGTCTTCACCAACCGGAAATTGATCATTTATTGAAATTCACTTGGTAACGGATTTAGGATGCACCCTAAAGTTGGCTAATCGGCAGTGCACTGAAACGTAGTCTTAACTTAACCCGATCACCGTAGGATTATTCACGTGAGCCGATGTATAACTTCACAACAACTTTCTTATTTTATCACTGTAAAAGTCAAATGTTTTTTGTCCCCAAGACCCAAATTGCATATAGGAAATCCTTCCCTTCCTGTCAATAATGATGTTGTAGGGCCAGGCGCCTAACAATTTAAAATCATCACTTCTTACGGAATCATCGTCAGCTACATTCTGAAATTTGAAAGTGTGATTCCTGAGAAACTGCTGTACCACCTTGGTTTCATCGTAAGTAATCGAAATGAATGAAACGCCACTTTTAGAAAAAGTATCCACCAACTTATTCAATCCGGGTATTTCTTCAATGCACGGTTGACACCGGGTGAACCAAAAATTTAAAACTATTACCTTGCCCTTTAGATCCGAAAAATCAATCCTTTGGCCATCCATTGTCGTTACATGAAATTCAGGAGCGATGGAACCCACGAGACAACTATCCCTTTCATGGGCTCTTGCGAGATAAGTGGAATCAACAGTCGTTAACCCTTTAAGCAAAATAGAACATTTGTCAAATTGTTCCTGATAGGTTTGTGCATAAGTGCTGAATGAAAATAAGATTAGAATTATCAGGACGGTAATTTGTTTCATCTTTATTTTTTGGGATAACATTTTGCTTGCTATTAAACCTGAGGTCTCTTTCTCGGTATTGACAAGGAATTCCACTTCTCGTTACACATCATTTTTCCGATGTACACAATCTGCCCGATGTGATATGGATAGTGCGCAAGTTGACGGTTGATGGCCTCCACAACTGAGTGCTTCTCCTTCCGGATAAAAACTTCTTTTGTCAAATCATTTTCAGAAAGACCATCAAGGGCTGAAAAGAAGCATTTCCATCCCTCATTCCATTTGTCCATCATCTCTGATCTGCTTGTAATTTCGTTTTCAAATTCTGCATCTCTCTGCCGCCATTCCTTCTCTCCATCGGTAGTTAGAAAATCAGTCCATCGCGAATGCATGTTGCCCCATAAGTGTTTTACAATCGTGGCCACACTGTTACTCTCCGGATTGTATTGCCAGAAGAGTTGTTCATCATTCAATTGGGCAAAGGTTTTTTCACCGAGGGACTTGTAATATTCGAATTGCTTTTTTGCACTTTCCAGGTAGTTATCCATTGTAATATTTGATTTTGGTTGAGTTTTATGAAATTATTACTCAATGTGTACTTTGAAAGAACAAATGTATCTAATTGAATACAGATTTGCTTTGACCATCCAGAATTTATCAATTGCCCAATTAATTTGTAAATATAACTCACCACTGGCTCAACAAAACACCGGGCATAAGCATAAATGTAACATTTGTCTTAACCTTTAAACGTTGTACAATGCATAGTTAATAATCAGAAATCGAATACTTGAAAATCAGCTATTACTAATATCTGTTCGCTGGCTTGCATTTAAGATTGTCAACCCAATAATTTCACCATTTTCATATCGAATGATTATTTCGTCATCTGTCATTACAGTATTATCAGCCTGGTTTGGCTTCTTAAAATGTAAGTACAAAATATCCCCTTCAGCATCGTAAGATGACCAAACAGTTTTATGCTTGATAAAATAGGGTAATACAGGTTGTATATCTTTTAAGGCTGTCGTTTCCATAATACTTTTTTCTTATTGAAAAATGGAGATGTTATTAAAGTTTTCAGGAGTAGTACCCTTATTCCTAAGGTGATAGCATTAACTGATATGGCATTTCCACAATTTTAAATTACACCACCTTCTTCTTCATCAATTTCAACTCACCTGCTTTGATCGACGCGCCAATCCCCGGTGCATCGCTGATGGTTATCTCTCCGTTGGCGCCATACACCATACCACCTTCTACAGGGTCTGACTGGAACATCAGTGGTGTATCAAAGTCATAATATTTTATGTTGCGGCTTGCCAGGGACAGGTGTGCATTCACAGTCATGGCTATACGAGATTCCATGAAGCCACCTACCTGCATTTCCATGCCTGCTGCTTCCGCCATCCTGATGATCTTCATCGCACGGAATATGCCCGAAGATTTACCCAATTTTAAATTGAACATATCACAGGCTTTCATATCAATTAATCGTTTTGCATCGTGTTCATCAAAACAACTTTCGTCTGCCATGATCTTCACCGGGCTTTTCTTGCGCACCTCTTTTAATTCCATAAAAGCCCATCGTGCAATAGGTTCTTCGCAATATTGAATGTCTAAATCTTTCATACCACGCAGCGCCTGGATGGCTTCCTGTACTTCCCAGCCCTGGTTGGCATCGATGCGCAATGCAATGCGCTTACCAATGGCACCACGTATCGCTTTCATACGCTCCACATCTAACTTACCGTCCTTTCCCAGTTTTACCTTGATGACTTTGAAACCATCCTGTTTTAATTCGAGAGCATGAGCCGCCATCTCATCAGGTGTACCTATGCTGATGGTATAGTCTGTGACGATCTTCTTGTTTTTCTTTCCTCCCAAAAATCTATAAAGTGGCTCGCCTGCTGCCTGTGCGGCGATATCATACATAGCGATATCGAAAGCACTCTTGATGCTTGCGTTTCCATAAATGATCTTATCCATTGCATCATGATTTCCTTCTATATCTGTTGCCAACTTTCCTTTTAGCCCTTTTGCAAGGTATTGTCCCACTTCAAAACATGTTTGCTGGCTTTCACCATTGATGGTCATAAATGGACTGCATTCTCCTGTGCCTACAATCCCATTCGATGTTTCGATGGTTACGATAAGATTATTTGCATTGTAAATAGGCCCAAGCGAAATAATAAAAGGCTTTTTGAGAGGAATGTCTAATTTGTAAATCGTGATCTTCTCAATGGATAGTGGTTCCTTTTTCATTCTAAATATTCTTAAAAGCGTGCAAGTAATTTAAAATTGATCAGCCGCGGTGTCAAACGATTGGGGATGCTGAAAGTATTGTTAGCAAAGTCTTTAATGAGTTGATAGGAGATGATGTTAGAACGATCAATAATGTTGAACACTTCAAGGCTGGCCCATATATTATCAAATGCCCTGAATGGTGCATGGCTGCGGCGTTGCGACTTCTCACTCAGCAACAACGCGCTGAAACCAACATCCACCCTGAAATATGGCTCCAGGATCAATCCATTTCTGAATCGCGGATTGTTCGGGAGATTGTAGGTCATGTTACTTCCATAAATCATATTCAGGTGCACCTTAAAATTTTTGTTGGTACTCAGGTAATCCTGTAAAAACAAACCCACTGTTACCAAGCGGTCACTCGGCCTGCGAATCCAGCCTACATCTTT
Source organism: Chitinophagaceae bacterium (assembly GCA_039811325.1). GTDB lineage: Bacteria > Bacteroidota > Bacteroidia > Chitinophagales > Chitinophagaceae > Ginsengibacter. The sequence continues at coordinate 7,074 of JBDHYH010000120.1, forward strand.
GCGAACACTGTCTGCTACTACTTTATCTTCTGTATTGGCATTGATGATATCACCCGCCGCATTTTTATAAAGATAATAATGATCATCATCCAGGTTTTCCATGGTACGGCTCACATTGATGCTGAGCCAGCTTTCCGCGTCTTTTACCAGTTGTGTAAAGAGTCTTGTTTCAATTCCCATTGCATAGGCTTTCGAATCATTTTCACCTGAATAAACAATGCGGACATTATCGATGTCGTAAGAAACAACATCGGTTAATGATTTGTAGTACACCTCGGAGGTAATGCGCAAAGGCCGGCTGTTATATGCCAGGCTGTAATCCATACCTGCCACAAACTGAATGCTTTTTTGACTCTTTAAATTTTTATTGATGCTACCATCGGGCCTACGGTACTCCCGATAGAATGGAGGCTGATCATATACTCCGGCAGCTAACTTGAACAGGATATCTCTTTTCCAGTTGGGTTTCACGCTGAATTGAGCGCGTGGGCTGATAAGAAATTCATTATTGAGTGCATTATAATTGAAACGTACACCAGCCTGCAAAGTCATATCTGTATTCCCACTGCCTAATCGCAAATTGTCCTGTAAATAGCCCTGATAATTATCAACATTCAAATCAGCATTCGACTTTATCACTTTTTGCAATTGTAATTTGGATGGATCGAATGGAATTGAATATCCGGCGCTGTCCTGCATCACCCATTCGTTGATCTTGTCGTGAATGATATGATGCCCCCAATTCAATCCCCATTGCACGAAGTGCTTGCCCGCATTCAAACTTCCCTTATGTGCAACATTCCACAATTCAATGTTGAGTTCATTCCGGGCAAAGTTGTGAAAGATACCGGCGCCAAGAGGATTCACAATTTGACCAAAGCCGGGTTGTGTTTTATCAAAACTTCTCTCGCCAAAAAGGTAAGCGCCCGCAATGTCGAAATTTTCATTTTCCTTATCATCATACCTGCTCAGCATCCATTTCATTTTGAATTGATCATTCACTTTGTGATTCAGCGCCACACCCACCAGGTTGTTGCGATAGCGGTCGCGTTCCTGTCCTTCAAAATAGATATCGAGTCCCAGGTTAGCTGTAAATAATGGAGAGAAAACAGCCGTTGATTTTTGAGCAGACTCCGGTATCAGTTTGAAATCTGACATGGAAACAATGCCCAGTAATTCCAATTGCAGTTTTCGTGTAATCTCCCATGTCAGATATGCCTGTGCATCTGCAGCCGAGGGGATGTAGTTGCCTTTCGTTTCCTGGCTGCTCAGGATATTCCGGTTGGTCTTGCTCCTGACTCCGACCAGCCAGTTGAGTTTCTTATTGACAGAGCTTCCTTCAAGATGAAAACCCTGTTCCAGCAGACTAATATATGCTGAGCCACCAAAGCGTTTAGGCTGTCTGTATTTGATCTCGAGTACACTGGAAATCTTGTCTCCGAATTTGGCAGGGAAACCGCCATTGTAGAAATTGATATTCTCTACCAGTTCAGGATTTATAAAACTCAATCCTTCCTGCTGGCCATTGCGCACAAGATATGGGCGAAAGATTTCAAAGTCATTAATGTAAATCAGGTTCTCATCATAGTTGCCACCACGCACTGAATATTGGGAAGTCAGTTCGTTATTGCTACCTACCAAAATTTTAATAAGGCCTTCTACTCCGCCGCTTACTGATGGCACTGTGATTGCATTTTTGGGATTCACCCTCACCAATCCGGGTTGGTTGCGATCACGTTCATCCTTCACTACTACAGATTGCAACATCTTTCCTTCGCGAAATATTTTGAATACCTGCTGTTCTTCTTCACCTTCATTCAAGAGAAAATTCTTTTGTAAGTCCACAAAACCGGTATGGCTGAAAATGAGTGCAAATGCTTTTCCCGAAGGGACAATGATTTTGAAAGTACCGGAATCAGAAGTGGTAATCCCATTTTGCCTGCCAAGTATAACAACGGAAACGCCCGCTACCGGATCTTCATTCTCATCGATCACCCTTCCTGACACTACAGCATGATTTTTTTGGGCAAAGCCCTGAAAGGCCAGGCACAGAAAAATGATTAATGCGGATAGTCTCATGAAGAATTGATTCTGCTATGGATTCAAGAGTGCAATATAAAAATAATTTGGTCGCGCAAGTAAGGAGTATCAATGAAGGCAGATGAGTTTTTAAACCATAGTAGAAAGATGACCGATAGTACATTTTCCTTATTACCTTATTTCGGTCTGCCAAAGGGCTGTAAGGTCTTTTGAATATCGCGGTCCTTTTCAGAAATCTATGGCCCCAGATGCAGGGTCGCAATAATGAAACGGGTGTATAAATTATCGTATCCTATTGTCATTCCAGCCAGTTCAAAATAAGGTAATAAGGTTAAAGGCAATTGAATAATTTCGGTTTTCTACTAAGGTTTGTTGCCTCAAAAATTAAGGGAAGTTCTAGAACCTTAGTAGAAAGTTGGCCCATAGTTCATTTACCTTATTACCTTATTTCGATCTGTCAAAGGGCTACAAGGTCTATTGAATATCGCGGTCCTTTTCGGAAATCAATGGCCCCCGATGCAGGGGCGTAATCATGAAATGGTTAAAAAAAATTCCGAATTCTATTGTCATTTCAGTTAGTTCAACATAAGGTAATAAGGTTAAAGGCAATTGAATGATTTCGGTTTTCTACTAAGGTTTGTTGCCTCAAAAATTAAGGGAAGTTCTCAAACCTTAGTAGATAGTTGGCCCATAGTTCATTTACCTTATTACCTTATTTGAGTCTGAATTTCTCAAAGGGCTGCAAGGTCATTTGATAGAACTTTATGAATGTTTCATATTCTTCTTTAAAAGTCACTTTACGATGATGCTCAGGCTGATTAAGAATGTATTTGCAAACTTTATCAACGTCTGATTTTGAAACAGAAAAAGCTGCTGCCGATTCTTGCCATGCAAAATGACTACTGCACAATTTATTTTGATTTATGAATTTTTGAGAACTTTCGGCAACTACAGTAGCCAAATATTCTTCAGAGATCCCGGGAGAACGCGAAACCAGGAAGTGAGCGTGCTCAGGATTTGCATAAATAGCATATAGATGAGAATCGTTGTTATTCACTATCCCCGTCATATACTTCTCAATTCTTTCTCGATGTTTCTCAGAAATCAATGGTTCTCGATGCAAGGTCGTAAAAATGAAAGGGTATATAAATTGTTATATTCTATTTTCATTTTCGTTAGTTAAGGATAAGATAATAAGGTAAAGATAATTGAATGATTCCGGTTTTCTACTAAGGTTTGCTCCCTCAAGAATTAAATCATATTTATTATCCCTTCGGGTAAAAAGGAGTGCATCTTATGTAAGGAGTAACAATGAAACCAGATGAGTTTTAAAACAATATCAGCAAAGCAAAAAGTCGTCAACATAAGCAGGTATCAATACAGGAAGATGTGTTTAAAAACCTTAGTAGAAAGTTGGCCCATAGTTCATTTACCTTATTACCTTATTTCGATCTGTCAATGGGTTGCAAGGTCTATTGAATTTCGTGATATTTTTCAGAAATCTATGGCCCCAATGCAGGCTCGTAATAATGAAACGGGTAAATAAATTATCATATCCTATTGCCATTCCTGCCAGTTCAAAATAAGGTAATAAGGTTAAAGGCAATTGAATGAATTCGGTTTTCTACTAAGGTTTGTAGAAGCTAAACTCAAATCACATTTCTTACTTTTTTCAGAAAAAATATACTTCAAGATGACAGACTTGGAATATAAAGATTCTATTCTTGTCAATGCGACAGGTTCAACTCTGAATAATTAATATCCTTCTTATCCTTAAACATGATCATAAACAAAACCGCAACCACCAGCGCGTAACCGGCAAAAGACAACCAGATATCTTTCCACACCAGGGACTTATCAGGATTGGTAAAGAAGTGCTCTATCACCCATCCGCTGATCATACTGCCCAGGATGGCTCCTACCCCATTGGTCATCATCATGAACAATCCCTGGGCGCTGGCCCTGATCTTAGGGCTGGTTTGTGTCTCTATAAACAGAGATCCGGAAATATTGAAGAAGTCAAATGCCATTCCATATACAATACAACTCACAATGATCATCCAGAGGCCATCTAACGGATTACCATAACCGAAAAGTCCAAAGCGTAGTACCCATGCAAACATACTCATCAGCATCACCTTCTTGATACCAAATCTTTTCATGAAGAAAGGAATAGCCAGAATGAATATCGTCTCTGACACCTGGGAGATGGACATGATGATAGCAGGATACTTAACGGCAATAGCATCCTTGTACTCGGGAATATTTGCAAAATCGTGAAGGAATGTATCCCCATAAGCATTTGTCAACTGGAGCGCCGCACCCAGCAGCATGGAGAAAATGAAGAAGATGGCAATCCTCGGATTCTTGAACAATGAAAATGCATTGAGGCCTAATGCTTCCGCAAGGGAACCACTCTTAACACCTTTACCTTCCGGCGGGCACTTTGGTAATGTGAATGCATATAAGCCTAATACAAG
>JBDHYH010000121.1:0-11508 GCA_039811325.1 Chitinophagaceae bacterium
GATGCTACCCAGGGCATTCAGGCACAGACCATCAGCAACCTGTATCTGGCTATCGAAAATGACCTCGAAATAATTCCGGTGTTGAATAAGATCGATATGGATGGTGCTATGATCGCAGAGGTGGAAGACCAGGTGATAGAACTGATTGGGTGCAAGAAGGATGATATACTCCATGCGAGTGCCAAGACAGGTGTGGGAATCGAAGCTGTATTAGATGCTATTATTTCACGTATTCCGGCCCCCGATGGCGAACCGGAAGCGCCTCTGCAAGCTTTGATATTTGATAGTGTCTTCAATTCCTTCAGGGGTATTATCGTTTATTTTCGCATATTCAATGGCGTCATAAAGCAAAATGATAAGATTAAATTCTTCAATACAGGAAAAGAATATCTTGCTGATGAGGTTGGAGTTCTGAAATTGGGGATGATGCCCAGGGAAAGCCTGAGTGCCGGTGATGTTGGTTATGTCATCACAGGTATCAAGAACGCGAAAGAAGTGAAGGTAGGGGATACCATTACCACGGTTGCCAATGCGAGCCTTCATTCCATCAAGGGTTTTGAAGAAGTGAAGCCTATGGTATTCGCAGGTATTTTTCCTGTGAATACAGACGAGTTTGAAGAGTTGCGTGAATGTATGGAGAAATTGCAATTGAATGATGCGTCACTGACATTTGAATTAGAAACAAGCCAGGCATTGGGATTTGGGTTTCGTTGTGGATTTCTCGGCATGCTGCACATGGAAATCATACAGGAAAGACTGGAGCGGGAGTTTAATCAAACGGTGATTACCACAGTGCCTAACGTGAGCTTCATTGCATACACCACGAAAGGAGAAAAAATAATTGTAAACAATCCTGTGCAGATGCCGGAACCCAGCAGGATCGATAAAATAGAAGAACCATTTATCAAAGCTCAGATCATTACAAAGCCTGAATATATTGGTAATATCATGACGCTTTGCATTGGTAAGAGAGGAAACCTGACACACCAGGGATACCTTACCACGTCTCGTGTGGAGTTGAGTTTTGAAATGCCACTCACAGAAATCGTATTTGATTTTTATGATCGCCTGAAAAGCCTTACCCGTGGTTATGCATCATTCGATTACCACCCGATCGGTTACAGGGAAAGTGATATTGTAAAAATGGATATTCTCTTAAACGGCGACAGGGTGGATGCCTTGAGTTCGCTTATTCACCGTAGCCGTTCGCAGGATTTTGGAAGAAAACTCTGCGAAAAACTGAAAGACCTCGTACCCCGCCAGCAATTCCAGATTGCAATACAAGCTGCCATAGGAGCAAAAATTATTTCAAGAGAAAATATCAGCGCAATCCGCAAAGATGTTACTGCTAAATGTTACGGAGGTGATATCAGCCGGAAAAGAAAATTATTGGAAAAACAAAAAGAAGGGAAGAAGCGAATGAAACAAATCGGAAATGTGGAAGTGCCGCAGGAAGCTTTCCTTGCTGTCTTAAAATTGGATTAGAAAATAATTTGGTACATATTTGTAAAAATTAGAAATGTATGTCTGTTGAGTTAAATAAAGAGATGAACCTCATCATACAGGTACGTTTGATTGCAAGTGGGAATGATGAACCATTGGCCGGAAATGGATTTAAGGTGCGCCTATATGATAAAGATGTTTTCAATGATGATTTCCTTGGTGAGTCCGAATTGCACAATGGATTGGCCAGGTTTATAATAACACAAAAAGATTTCACATCACCTTCCAAACTGGATGAAAGACCAGATTTTTATTTTGTATTGTTACACGACCAGCAGGTTATTTTTAAAAGTAGGGTGATGACCAACCTGGATATTTCGGATATTGAACAGTTTGTAATGAAAGAGGGTGAATTGATAGACCTGGGGACTTTCCTGGTAGATGTGAACCCAAAGATGAATTGAATTTTAACGAAACCTCTGAATGCAGGCTATTACATTTGTAGCAATCCGTAATAGCAGTCTGATAAATTTTTCGGGGCATATCGCCCGAAGGTTATTAACTCAAAAATTTGTTTTATGACAAGATGGTTTTTGTCTTTCCTTGTGATTGTGCTGGCGCCTGTGGTTTCATTTGGTCAGCAACCTGTCCTCGAAATACAAAATTCCGGTGGCTCCCTTTATCTTACACATACCGTTGCTCCCAAAGAAAGTTTTTATAGCCTTGGCAGGTTGTACAATGTGTCTCCGAGAGACCTTGCCTCGTTCAATCATGTCAGCATGGAAAAGGGATTGATTATCGGGCAACAACTGAAGGTGCCATTGGAGAAAAATAATTTTACTCAATCAACCACTAAGAGCGCGGCTGATGCATTAGTTCCTTTGTACCATGAGGTGGTTCAGGACGAAACGTTGTACAGAATTGGTGTAAACTTTAAGAATGTACCATTGAGTTCATTGAAAAAATGGAACCGGTTGCAAAACGACAACTTAAGCGCAGGTACCGTATTGATCGTTGGCTATCTCAGGGTGAGTAAGACTGAATCGGCGTTAGCCAAAGTGAAGTTTGCTCAGCCCGTAAATAGTCCGGGACCGGTAACTGTCAATCCTGTCAAACCTACCCAGGCTGAAAAAGAAGTAGTAAAGGAAACTCCCGGGGCAGAGATCAAAGTTGATTCTAAAATAGAACAGAAAGCCCCTTCTAAAGAAGATCCAAAGACACAGCAGGTAGAAAAACCACAATCAGAAGCACCGCAGGAGATGGTAACATCCAATGGAGAAAAAGTAAAGGAAGGATTTTTTAAAAAAGATTTTATGGATCAAACTGGTGGAGGAAATATTGGATCATCAGTAGTTGCCACTACCGTTTTCAAATCAACCAGCGGATGGCAGGATGAAAAGTATTATTGTTTCAATAATGACGCGACTCCGGGTAGTATTCTTAAGATTACCATTCCGTCAACCGGAAAATCAGTCTATGCCAAGGTGTTAGACGCCATCCCTGATATCAAACAAAACGAAGGAGTTCAATTAGTACTCAGTAATGCTGCTGTTAGCGCTCTTGGAATCACCGATGAGAAATTTGAAACTACTATCAGTTATGTGAAGTAGCCTTAATGTGCTAAAGTGACTTGAGTTGAGTGATGAATTTGTCTGCACTATAGTTCGCCATCCCTGTGTGTTTCATTACAATATTTCCATGCTTGTCCAATACTATTGTTGTAGGCAGTGTACCTGAATAAAAATCGGTTGGAATAAATCCTTCAGGCCGGTGAATGGGAATTGAGTATGAATGATCTGCCAAATACTCCCGGGCCGTTTTGATTTGATCGTCCATATTGATGAAAATAAATACAAAACCAGGATCATCCTTCAATTGTAGATACAACTCGTTGACAGAAGGCATTTCGGCTCTGCATGGTGGGCACCAGGAAGCCCAGAAGTTGATAAATACAACCTTTCCCTTCATATTTTCAGTACTGTTAGTTGCACCATTTGCACCACTGTAAGTGAGCGGCATTACTGTGTAGGAATTGTTGGGGTCTTTTACCTTCTCAATTTTTGCAGAGAACAGGCCTGTACGTATCATCTGCCGCAATAGCCAACTTTTGGCAGGGGTACTCACCAGGAAAAATAGCACCAGTCCAAAAAACAACAGGTTTATGATACGCCCTTTCCATATATTTTTATTCCCGGTCATAAAACGAAAGGTCGGTCATTAATTTGGACTGAAGTATCATGTTGAAGAATTAAAACAATTATTTAGATATTTTGGCTGCGTCTTCTTTTTTATTATGAATCAGCATATACCTGGCTGTTTCATAGATGGCTGAGGCAAGTGTGGAAAGTGCTTTTGCAGCAGAATCTTTGGTGGCGGCATCTGCCAGGAAACCCTTCTCGCTGACAGGTAGTAATTGCTCCTTCTTTATCTGCAGGTTTTTGGTGAAATAGAATCTATCGGTTACAATTCCGATCATGCCTTCATCGTGATGAATAATGAAGGCGGCATTCGTTTTGTGTGGTGAATTTAGCAGGTCTCTGCCCAGCGTTGTATTCAGGTATGGTTGGTGCAACATACCGGCAATAGTGGGTAGCACATCAATTTGGGATGCGGTTTCGGTATGTAATGCAGGAGTTAATAATTCCGGTGCATAAAAAAGCAATGGTACATGTTCATCGGTAAGCCTTCCAAGATTGATCAGTGAATCTTTGTAGATATAAGACGCTTCACCTCCCACGCCATGATCTCCTATGAAAACGAAAATCGTATTATCAAACCATTTTTGTTTTCTTGCGTAATCCATGAACTTTTTAAAACAATAATCTGTGTAACAGAAAGCCTGAAATTCTCTCAAAGATTCGAACCCATATTTTTGCAATGTATCATCAGGAACAATACGCCTTTCGAAATCTGAATCTTCCTGTGGAATAGTAAATGGCCTGTGATTGTCTGCTGTTTGGATAAATGCAAAGAAGGGTTTCTTTTGTTCGGTAAGAATTTTTCCGGCTTCGAGAAACAGGTTCTTGTCACTGATTCCCCACACGTTTAACGGTTGCACATTGAATGAGCCTTCCTGGTAAATTTGAATATCATTAATATTTCTCACCAATCCTTCAAAATTGTTGAAATCACTATTACCTCCAAGAAAATAGAATTTTTCATAACCCTCAAAATTATTGATGATGGTATGCTGGTCTATTGCTTCGGGATTACGTGTAGAAAATTTTGATAGCTGCACGTCAGGAATGCCGGTAATCATGGCGAATACCCCCCGTGCTGTCCCAAAGGTGGGACTAAAACACCTGTTGAAAAAGATACCACTATCGCACAATTGTTGAAAATAGGGTGTCGTATTCAGTGGATTGCCCGACATGCTGCTTTTGTACATGCTGAAACTCTCACACATAATGAACACAATGTTAGGCCTGCTTTCTAACGCTTTGTTGGTTGGATTCACCCATCTTGCAAAGCTTAAATCTGCTGCCTGTTCAGGCTTTATATGCAGGAAGTTGCTGATCTCTGACGAATAGTTTTGTGCTTTTTCGTGATCGAAAACGGGCTTGCGGAATTGCAATGTGCTGAAAAAATTTTGCAAAGGATTCAATGCCAGGTAGGCCGTGAAGTTATTATTCAGTTGAAAGGCATCCCGCCATTTTAAAGGATAAAAAGAGAATAAGCCAAACACGGACCAGCCAAGAAAAATAACGGAGGCAGCAAACCATGTATTTCGGTTTACAGGGTGGTCTGTCAGGTTTTTCTTTAAGGTGATAACATGGGTATGCCTGAATAACCAGGAGAGCAACGAAACCGTCAGTGCCAATGCGATCAGTATCCAAACCATTGGATAGCTCTGCCAGAGCATACGTATAGAAATGACAGGATCTTCTGCAAAGTTCAATGCACTTGCATTCAAGCGGGTATGATTATAACTGAAGTTTCCAAAATCAGCTCCGAAAAAAAACAACACAAACAAAGCAGCAGCAGCAAGGTACCACGACCAGAATTTCTTGTTGCTGATAGAATAGAATGGTGATAAGCGGGGAAAAAATCCAAGCAATACAATGGGAAGTAATATCATGGAGACCCACCTCGTATCATAGAAAAATCCAAGAGAGAAGGATGGTAGTACTTCTGCCACTGTAACCTGAGCCGGCATAAATAGAATTAATGTTGCAATCCGCAATACGGTAAATATCGACATGAATATGATCCAGAGATTTACAATCCACCAGATCGTAAGGGGAACCGTAGCCGGTATTTTTCTTTGCTCTTGCATTATTTAATTACCTGGAGTAGCACTTCCGGTTTTCCTGTTGTGAAACAATAAATATTTTCCTGTCTGATACCATGCGGTCGTTAATTCACGCAAGGGAACCAGTTCCTTCTTCGGGGCCGGGATATTCTGAAATAGCGAATACAAATTTTCTTCACCCCCGATCATGCTTTTCGTGTAGGCAACGCTGTCAGTAACCATACCCAATTGCCTTACAGTCGGGTCAAAGATAAATGCAGCATGTGCAAACTGGAGCCCGGGAACCGGAGTAGTATCAAAAAGATTGATGCCCATTGTCGTATTCGTATAGGAGATTCCTGCCAGCGCCGATACACTTGGGAATATATCCACCTGGGAGCAGGCATCGTGCCTTCGCTGTGCCTGCAGGAAAGCCGGTGCATAAAAGAGAAGAGGGACGTGGTGAATATTGATACCTGATGTGGTAAATGCTTCAGGGAAAATAGCAGAAGCATTGCCACGCAACCCGTGATCGCCTACAAAAACGAAAATTGTGTTCTTAAAATAGGCCTCTTTTTTTGCAGCCTCAATGAATTTTTCGAACGCAAAATCAGAATACCTGAAAGCATTCAGTTCGGCATTGCTGGTGAATCCATATTTATAGAGCGTATCTTCAGGATACGATACCTTCTTAAATTCTTTTTGATCTTCCTCCGGGATCGTGTACGGTCTGTGATTGTCTGCAGTTTGGATCACCGCTACAAAAGGTTCCTTCCTGGTGCGAAAAGTGTCATTGGCATTAAGAAATAACCTTTTATCGCTGATGCCCCAGACATCTACTTTTTTTGCTTTGAAGTCTTCCTCTTCGAGGAGATGAATGTTGGAAAGATTGTTGGTGAGAAGGCCCCTGATATTGGCCCAGCTGGAACTTCCCCCGATAAAATAATACCTGGAATATCCAGGGTAATCATTGATGATAGAATGTTGATCCACGTAGGAGGGGTTCCTGCTGCTGGTATTCGGATACTCTACATCGGGAGTTCCGGTAATGGTAGCCCATACTCCGCGAGCAGTACCATAGGCCGGTGTAAAGCAACGGTCGAAGAAAACACCGTTCTTACACATTTCATTAAAATAAGGAGTAGTGTTCAGAGGATTACCAAACATCGAGCTTTTGTATGCAGAAAAGCTTTCGCAGATCACTACTACAACATTTCTTTTTGGAGCGCTATCAGGCGCTGTATAGTATCTTGTGAAATTCAGGTTAACACTATCAGGTTGGGTAACACGTAAATATTTGCTGATGAGCGGGTAATATTTTCTGACCAATTTAATGTCATAGCCGCTGTTTCGAAACTGAAGCGTGCTGAGAAAACTTTGTACCGGGTTCAATGAGAGATTAGCCTTAAAATCATCTTCAAATGCAAAGGCATCACTCCACCTGAGCGGGTATTGATTGATTCTTCCAAAAATACCCGCAGCCAATAGAATGGTGAAGATAGAAGAGAATACAAAACCTGCCATTCTGCCCGGAGCATGCTTGCCCCTTGAAATTATCCTGAATGCACGGTTGATCAGGAATGAGAGAATGAATATGCTCAATACAATGAAAAGAAATAACTTGAAAACAGGATAGGTTTCCCATATCATACTCAGACTGATCCTGGCATCGCCCGTGTAATTGATAATACTTGCACTGAGCCGTTGCTGCAGGTAGTCGTAATGTTCAAAGTCAAGTGCATAAAATAATACGATTACAAATGCGATGAAGATAAAATATCCTTTAAATACCCTTTCCGAAACCCTGGTATGAAACGGATTGCAGTCTTTGGATGCAAATAACCAGAGAAGTATTAAGAAAAACAAGATCGCCATGATGGAAAATACCGCCAACTGAACATGCCCTTTTTTCATAAACCATAAAAGGAATCCCATTATTAAGACAGCAAGGCTTGCACGAACGATACTTGCAGGTGATAATTTCTTGTCATGGAATCGCAGGTACAACTGTCCGATGAGAAACGGAAATAATATGATGCCGCAAACAATTCTCAAATCGAAATTCAGGCCCAACAAAAATGGCTGCACATAATCACCAATGACGGAGGAAGGCGCACTGAACCTGTAGAAGAAAACAAACCGCATCAATGTCATGAATACCAGGAAAAGCAGGCCTGTGATCAACATCCACGAGAGCAATTTGGGAACAAAAAGTCTTTTCATGCTGAAATATAGAAACTTGAAAGGAGCAAATGTAAATAAATAAGATGCTGTATCGTGCGGATAGGATAATTTTGACATTATGGTTTATCTCTGCCTTTTGAATGCCTCATTCTTACCACAAAGCCTGATCAATGTTGATAAGTCGCTCTTCCATAAGGTCAATGGGGAATGGTACAACGGTTTTCTTGATGGAATAATGCCTTATATAAGAGAACCATTTTTCTGGACACCGTTTTATGTTTTCATGATCTTATTTGTACTGATCAATTTCAAATTGAAAGGGTGGATGTGGATGGCTTTTATATTACTGACGGTGACTATATCAGATTATACCAGCAGTTCCCTGATTAAAGAATATTTTTTCAGGTTACGTCCATGCCGTGATCCGGATGTAGCACATAGTATCCGGTTTATTGTGGGTTATTGCCCGATAAGCAGCAGTTTCGTTTCTTCCCATGCAGTAAATCATTTTGCTCTTGCAACATTTATATTTGTAACTTTTAGAAAAGCTATCAGCCGGCGATGGGTATTCATATTTTTGTGGGCAGCGGCAATAGCTTATGCCCAGGTATATGTGGGCGTGCATTATCCGGTAGATGTGGTCTGTGGTTCACTGTATGGTATATTGATCGGATATTTAGTGTCCTTGGCTTTTAACCGCTTGATTGGGTTGGAGATAAAAGAAAAAATTGAATAATGAGTGAGGTCTTGATTATACTGTTCCTGATATTTCTGAATGCATTCATCGTGATCTGTGAGACAGCATTGATCTCTGCAAAAAAAAGCAGGCTGGAAGCAGGTGCCAATCGTGGAGAGGCAAAATCCAAGGTAGCGCTGGAGTTGAAAGAGAATCCTGATGTTTTCCTATCCACCACCCAAATATATATTACGCTTATTGCGATTCTTACCGGTGTCTATTCAGGTGAAAAATTCAGTCATAACCTGGCACCATTGCTGAGAAAAGTACACTTTATAGCGCCCTATGCTGATTCTGTTGCATTGATCATTATTGTCATCATTGTTACTTTTCTTTCAATTTTATTTGGTGAACTGGTACCTAAAAGGCTTGCCCTGCTGAATCCTGAAAGAATTGCCAAGGCAGTGGCCAAGCCGATCAAGGCACTCAGTACTATTTCTTATCCTCTTGTTTGGTTGTTGAGCAATATCAATATCGGAATATTCAAATTATTTAATCTGAATACCTCCGAAGAAAGTTATGTTACGGAAGATGAAATCAAAGCTATGATCAATGAAGGAAGTGAATTAGGCACCATCGAGGAAGAAGAGAAAGATATCATTCAAAGAGTATTCCATTTGGGTGACCGGAATATCACCTCGCTCATGACTCATCGAACGGATATTGTTTGGTTCGAGATCAATGAATCCAGAGAATCTGTTAAATCCAAGATTGACGAGTTTCAACATTCCGTATATCCTGTGTGCCGTGAACATATTGATGACATAGAAGGCGTAGTACAGGTGAAGGACCTTTACCTGCATCCCGAAGGCTCGCTCGAAGAATTATTACGCAAGCCACTGTTCGTTCCCGAAAATAATTCAGCCTACCAGGTATTGGAAAAAATCAGAAATACAAAGATTCATCATGCATTCATCGTAGATGAATATGGGAGCCTGCAGGGAATGATCACGGCAAGAGACATTCTCAAAGCCATTGTGGGTGAAATGCCGGAAGAGGAAGGTGATGAATATGAAATTAAATTAAGAAAAGACGGAACATTCGTTATTGACGGGCAAATACAATTCTATGATTTCCTGACTTACTTCAACAGGACGATTTGGATCAACGAGGGGGAAAACGAATTTGATACCCTTGCTGGATTTATTTTGCATCAGTTAGAAAGAATTCCGGCTGTAGGCGATACATTTGAATGGAGAGGATTTGATTTCGAGATCATTGATATGGATGGCCAGCGCATAGACAAGGTGATTGTAAAGGTCAATGATGAAATCAGAGAAGGAATGGAAGAAGACTGATATCATGAATAGATTACCTGCTATTTCTTAACCTGTCATATTAGTATGAAGAAACTATTCTATCCACTGATTTTCCTTGTACTCCTTGGTGCATGCAGCCCGAAGATGGCGCCTGTATCCATGCCGGGAGCAGCATCTACAGCATTTCAGCATCCGGAATGGAGCCATAGAACCAACATATATGAAGTAAATGTGCGGCAGTTTTCGAAAGAAGGGACGTTTGCCGGTTTTGAAAAGAGCCTGCCGAGACTGAAGGAAATGGGGATAGAAGTTTTGTGGTTCATGCCGGTTACACCGATTGGTGTCGAAGGAAGAAAGGAAAATGAATCTCAGTTGGGTAGTTATTATGCAGTAAGAAATTACAAAGAGATCAATCCGGAATTCGGCACAATGAGCGATTTTAAAGAATTGGTGAATCGTGCGCACAGCATGGGTTTCAGGGTAATCACCGACTGGGTTGCCAATCATACAGCACCGGATAATCCCTGGATGAAACGTCATCCGGATTTTTACAAACATGACAGCACCGGTAAGGTTGTAAGTCCTTACGATTGGACAGACACGCGCCAGTTGGATTACAGCAATCGGGAACTACGCGATTCGATGATTGCTGTGATGGAGTATTGGCTCAGGGAAACCAACATCGATGGTTTCAGATGTGATGTGGCGCATTTGGTTCCTAATGACTTTTGGAAGGATTGCATTACAAAGTTGAAGAAGATAAGGAATGTATTTATGCTGGCAGAAGGGGAGAGTCCTGAAATGCACTATGCAGGATTTGACGCCACCTATACCTGGAGTGTGATGCGGCCCATGCAGGATGTTTACACGCAGAAACATGATTTGAAATATTTTGATTCTGTGCTCAATCATAACATATCCGCATATCCTAAAAACGCCTACCGGTTGTATTTCACCACCAACCATGATGAAAACAGTTGGAACGGCACCGAATTTGAAAAGTATGGTGACGCTGCCAAAGCCTTTGCAGTATTTACTCAAACGATGTACCACAGCATTCCACTGATCTACAACGGGCAGGAAGAACCCAATAAAAAGAGATTGAAATTTTTTGTGAGAGATCCGATTCAATGGGGAAAGTATGAATTGACACCTTTTTATTCCACACTACTTCATTTGCGCAAGCGCAACAAGGCATTGGATGCCGATGCTTCATACCAGAGGATAGCAACGGCAAATGATGACGCTATCTTTGCATATACGAGACAGAAAGGTGAAAAGAAAATTTTGGTAATTCTGAATCTATCTCCACAACCGCAGCATTTTACGATCAAGGAAAAAGTAGTATATGGAAAAGCGACCGATGTTTTCTCTGGTGAGAAGGTGAAGTTGTTTCAGAATTATGTATATGAATTGGCTCCCTGGGATTTTCGGGTATTGGAGTATTGAGAAAATCCTATTCTTACCATCGCGATATCAAGAATAATGTAGCCTGTCGCATTCCATAACAGCCTTCTTTATTTTGAAGCCGGGTGGACAAGACTCGAACTTGAGGATGAAACCGCAGAGTGTGTGATATTTTATACGAAAATGAAAAATATCTAAGACCAATATTTATTTATTGGTTTTTTTGTTGTATTTTTGGTCTTAAATAA
>JBDHYH010000122.1:0-11280 GCA_039811325.1 Chitinophagaceae bacterium
CAATCATATCCACCTGCTCATATCAGTATATTTTTTCAGGTTTCTTTTGGTCTATTTAATATGTCATTATAGTATAAGTACAATGAATAACAAGAGCGTTGCGATAGATAGTTTGGTCATGTTCCTTCTTTTTGTGTTCGTGATTATTTTATTTGATCAATGATGAGATGATGTTGAAAGCAACCCGTAACTGAGCATCATTGGAAAGAAATTTGATCCATTGGCTGTTCATTTCCTTCAGGCTTTCGTTGGCAAGTATTTGCTGGTTTTCGAAGGCGTTGTTTGCAATGATAAAATTTGCCCGGGTTGAGTCTTCAGAACCCGAAGTTAGAATTTCCTGTTCCGGCTCTTGTTTATCAACGATTGCATCAGTGAGCTTGAGACTTATTTCGTTGGGAGTATTGTCCGACTTTATTAAATTAATATATTTTTTCAATTGGATAAAATAGACTGAACTGTCCATTTGTAGTTTCGCCTGTGAGTTCAAGTCCGAAGAATTGATCTCAGCTAATGCTCTGAACCTGACAGGAGCTACAGTGGATGGTTTGATGGCAAAAGACTGGTCCTTTTCCCTGTTGGTAGATAACTCAGATAAGTCCGGCACTAAGATGTCCGGTTGAACTCCTGTGAATTGCGCTGTGGTTCCATTCACCCTGAATAATTGTGAAATGGTCATCTTAATAAAACTTCGCCCCGGGAGGTTGTCCATGTTGACATTTTTGATTGCAGCAGTGTCTAAGGGTAGAATGACCTGTGCAGTAGCCTTACCATAAGTGGGTGATCCTACAATCAGTGCACGGTGATAATCCTGTAACGTACCGGCTAACAATTCGGAAGCAGATGCACTGTATCCATTTACTAACAGCACCAAGGGCCCATCGTACATAGTACCGCGATTTACATCCATCAATGTGAAGGTTTTGGTATCTCGCTCTTTAACCTGTCCTACAGGCCCGGCATCTATGAATATACCTGCGAGTTCTACAGCCTCAAGCACAGAACCTCCACCATTATATCTCAAATCAAGGATCAACCCCTGAATATTCTCCTTCTTCAATTTCAGAATTTCTCTTCCTATGTCATTGGCACATCCATTGGTTCCGTTGGTTTTGTTGTCCCAGTCCTGATAGAAGGCAGGTAATGAAATGAAGCCGATCCTTTTGTTTCCTTTTAGAATGAAACTCCTCACTTTATTTTCCTCCTCATCATCATTGGCCTGTTCTTTCCAAAGTGTTACAGATTTGATGGTGCTATCCAGTTTTTTTATTTGGAGTGTTGCTTTTCCACGATTGCTCAAACTCAGTACTTGATTCAGAAATTGCCAGTCTGCCTCACCAACATTGATCGGGGCGCCATTATCCCATTGTATGGATAGAATTTTATCACCCTTGTTTATTTGTCCACTTTTGTATGCGGGACTGCCTGGTACCACGTTTTCGATTTGTGTCGTACCATCGTCCTTTCCTTCCAATTGGAATCCAAATACCATTTTCCTTTGCCCAAGTTCGCTTTCGAAATTTTCTTTTTCTCTCACTGGAAGATATTCTGTATGCGGATCATAACAAAAGGCGATGGATTTGCAATAGGAGTCTGATACATATTGAAATGGGCCACCAGGGGTTTGCAATATGATTTGAATGGCATTCTGAAGTCTTGCCCTCACTTTTTGTCTGATGCCGGGTTCGATACCGTCAACATATTTTTTTCGGTTACCTGCGTCCAGTGCAATTAATCTTTCATGATCGAGCAGCCTGTAAAGAGCACTTCTTTTCATCATCTTGTACAACTTTTTGTACATGCTTTTTGCGTCGGTAGGAAATGATTTGATTTCCTGCTGGGTTACTTTCTCGTTCATTGAAAAATCAAACGCTTTCCTTGCAATAATGCTAATCATAGAGTCTGACTCACGAAGTCGTTTTGTGAAAATATTTGTTGTTATTTTCAGAAAATCTGTCTTACTCAATTTTATTTCATCATCCAATTGAGTCTTATACTTCTCTAAATTGTTAAGATCACTCTGTGTGAAATATATTTTGTTCTCATCCAGGATGCTGATCAGTTGATTAAATACATCTACCGAAAAGGTGTCGTCAAGTGGTCGCGGATGTACATGAAAGTTTGCTGCCATCCGGGTGATCATCAATGCATCCCTTGCAGGTTGAGAAAAATCCTGTGCAAGAAGTGTAGCACTACTATTCAAAAAAATATATAGAAGCAGGTAGCGGGATCTCATATTCAGTCAGCTAATCATTGCTAAAGTAGCACTTTCGCTGAAAGTTTTGAAAGAATGGTAGCAGATACCGGTCATATTAATATTATTACCGGCATATTACAACTGGGAACTGGCATTGATAAAGGCAATAATTTTATCAGTAGCACCGGCATTTTTGTAGATGTAATTCTTTGCAGCTTCACTCATTTCTTTTAATTCTTCCGCATTCTTCAACAGCCGGTTGACTATGTCCTCCAGTTCCACAGCCGACTCCACCACGGCTGCGCCTCCTTCGCTGATCATCTCCTCTGCTTCAAAATTTTTGTATAACACAGGCCCAAACAAAACAGGCTTACCATACACAGCGGCTTCCAGGATGTTGTGTAGCCCGTTGTCGCCAAATCCACCTCCTACGTAAGTGATATCTGCATAATGATAAAGCTGCGATAGCATTCCAATGTTATCGATGATCAGACAATTGAAATCAGTCGCGTCTTGTCGCTTTTCCCATTCCGAATAGGTGATACTGTTATGAAATTCTCCATTTACAAACCGGATATTTTCTTCATCGATTTCATGCGGCGCAATGATAAATCTTATTTCGGGATGACTCTTCACATAGTGCGTCCAAATTGCTTCATCTGCTTCCCAGGTACTTCCGCAAACGATGACTTTATTGTTTCCGCAAAAGCGATCAATCGCAGTGATGGGGGTGAATTTCTCAGCAATCTCAATAACCCGGTCACACCGCGTATCTCCCGAAACTGTTATTTTGGAATTTTCTACGAGAGTGGACAGGTATCTTCCTGAAGAATTATTCTGAACAAAGAAATGTGTAAATGCCGGAAGCATTTTTCTGTATAACGAGCCGTACCATTTGAAGAATGGCTGATTGCGAACGTAAACACCGGAAACCATCAGCAACGGTATATTTCTTTTTTGAATTGCCTTCAGATAAAAATACCAGTATTCATATTTCACCCAAATTACCAGCGAAGGTTTGGTGATATGTAACCAACGGTAAGCATTAACCACGCTATCCAATGGTAAATAATAAATGTATTGGAATTCATTTTTCTTCTTAATGATTTCATATCCGGATGGCGAAAAGAAACTGATGACCGGGATCGTTCCCGGATATTCTTTAAGAATACGCTTCAGAACCGGCTTGCCTTGTTCGAACTCCCCCAGGCTCGCACAATGCATCCACACAATTTTACCCTGAACAGATTTCAGGTCTTTTTTCAATTTTGAAAATACGTTAACACGCCCCTTGATCCAGAGCCTTGCTTTGGGATTAAAAAAGGAAAGTGCAAACACACCGCCCCGGTATAGCCAAAGAAAAAGATGGTAGAAAATGATCAAGTAAGTAAACGATTTACAGCAAATCTAAACAGATTTATTGACCGTTGTACTGTTTGGAAAGTGCCTTCTGCTGCAACGGGCACAGGATACATGATACCTCAATGCCAATTCGCTTCAGACCGTTATCTTTGCAACCTTTAAAAAAAGTCTTTATGCGACCGATTCAAATGGTGGACCTGCAGCAACAATACCAGCGCATCAAAGAACAGGTGAATACTTCCCTTGCTGAGGTGCTCGAGTCTGCGGCGTTCATAGGTGGAAAGAAAGTAGAAGAGTTTGCGAAAAGTCTGGCTGCCTATCATGGGGTAAAGTACGCCATTCCATGTGCTAACGGAACAGATGCTTTGCAGATAGCAATGATGGCACTGGGATTACAACCGGGTGATGAGGTGATTACACCTTCATTTACCTATGTAGCTACAACTGAGGTAATTGCCTTGCTGAGATTGCAACCGGTCTTTGTAGATGTAGATCCTGATACCTTTTGCCTGAACCCAGACGAGGTCAGAAAAGCGATAACTCCAAAAACAAAAGCTATCGTGCCTGTACATCTGTATGGACAGGCTGCACCAATGGACGAGATTCTGAAAATCGCGAAAGAGCATAATCTGTTTGTAATAGAAGACAATGCACAGGGCATTGGATGTGATTATACATTCACTGATGGCACAGTTTGCAAAACAGGAAGTATGGGTGATGTAGGTTGTACTTCATTTTTCCCAAGCAAGAATTTGGGTTGCTATGGTGACGGAGGCGCAATGGTTACAAATGATGCGATGCTTGCAGATAAACTCAGGATGGTGGCAAATCACGGACAGAAGGAGCGGTATTATCATGAGGTAGTAGGATGCAACAGCAGGCTGGATGCTATGCAGGCGGCAATATTGTCTGTTAAGTTGCCGTTATTGGACGGCTATATAGAAGCGAGAAGAAAGGCGGCTGATTATTATGACAAGGGCTTTGCGGGCCATAAGAAAATTACCTCTCCTTATCGTGCATCATATAGCAGGCACGTATTTCATCAATATACATTGAAATTAGAAGGTGTTGACAGAAACGGATTGGTAAATTACCTGGCAGAGCAAAAAATTCCAGGTATGATTTACTATCCGGTGCCCGCTCACAGGCAAAGAATGTTTGCTTCATTTGGTGGAGCTGCATTTGATTTGCCGGTTACAGATTGGCTTACCGACAGAGTAGTTTCTCTGCCTATGCACACCGAGTTGGATCAGGAACAACAGGATTATATTATTGAACATGTATTAAAATTTATTGACAGTAAATGAGAATAGCAGTAATCGGAACAGGATATGTAGGCCTGGTTACAGGTACCTGCTTTGCAGAAAGTGGTAACTCGGTAGTTTGTGTTGATATAGATGAGAAGAAAATCCAAAAACTGTCTTCCGGAAAGATCACTATTTATGAACCGGGATTGGAAAAACTCTTTGAGCGCAACCTGAAAGAAGGAAGGCTCAGTTTTACCACTTCACTTTCAGAAAGTTTGAAAGACGCAAGAATCGTTTTTCTTGCTCTGCCGACTCCGCCAAATGGGGATGGTAGCGCAGACCTGAAATATGTATTAGGTGTGGCGAAGGATATTGGTGAGTTACTGGAAGCAGGAGATTATAAAATTATTATTGATAAGAGTACTGTACCGGTGGGCACAGCAGAAAAGGTGCACGATACCATTGTTTCAGGATTGAAGAAACGTGGCATTAATAATCCTGAAGAACTCTTTGATGTTGTCAGCAACCCGGAATTTCTTAGAGAAGGTGTGGCAGTTGATGATTTCATGAAACCCAACAGGGTAGTGATTGGGACAGAATCTGAAAAGGCAAAGAAAATATTGCATCAATTGTATGCTCCCTTTGTACGCCAGGGAAATCCCATTATTTACATGGATGAACGCAGTGCGGAGTTGACAAAATATGCTGCTAATTCATTCCTCGCTACCAAGATTTCTTTCATGAATGAAATTGCACAATTGTGTGAAAGGCTGGGAGCCAATGTGGATATGGTAAGAAGAGGTATTGGCTCTGATGAAAGAATTGGAAAAAGTTTTCTTTATTCAGGAATTGGTTATGGAGGCAGTTGTTTTCCCAAAGACGTGCAGGCACTTGCTAAGTCTGCCTCTGATGTTGATTATGAATTCAAAATATTGAATGCAGTCATGAAGGTAAATGAAGCGCAAAAGCAGCATTTGATTCCAAAGATGCTTGATTACTTTAATCATGACCTGAAGGGTAAGAAAATCGCGTTGTGGGGATTGGCATTCAAGCCGAATACCGATGACATCAGGGAGGCTCCTGCTCTTGTTTTGATTGATGCATTGGTGAGCCACGGTGCGCAAGTGTATGCTTATGATCCTGAGGCAATGGGGAATGTCAAAGCCGCAATAGGTGATAAGATTATATTTACAGAAAATCAGTACGAAGGCCTGATTGATGCCGATGCGCTGGTGATAGCTACTGAGTGGAATGAGTTCAGAACTCCGGACTTTAAACGCATAAAAAAATCAATGAAAGGACGGGCTATATTTGATGGCAGGAATCTTTTTGAACTTAGTAATATGCAGGAATGCGAGTTCCATTATGTGAGTATCGGAAGGGAAGTAATAACCAAGAAATAGCATGAAGTCATAATCAACGCAGCATATTCCAAAATGACAGACAATAGTATGAAACGGGTGCTTATTACGGGAGCCGCAGGCTTTTTAGGTTCTCATCTTTGTGACAGGTTTATGAAGGAAGGTTTTTATGTGATTGGAATGGACAACCTGATAACTGGAGACTTGAAAAATATTCAGCATCTTTTCAAATCTGAGCATTTTGAATTCTATCATTGTGATGTTTCAAAATTCATTCATGTACCGGGTAAACTGGATTATATCCTGCATTTTGCTTCACCGGCCAGTCCGATTGATTATTTAAAAATCCCGATTCAGACACTCAAAGTCGGTTCCCTTGGCACTCACAATTGCCTTGGACTGGCTAAGGCAAAAAATGCACGCATCCTGGTTGCCTCTACAAGTGAAGTGTATGGCGATCCGCTGGTGCATCCGCAGACAGAATCTTATTGGGGCAATGTAAATCCTGTAGGGCCACGCGGTGTGTATGATGAGGCAAAGAGATTCCAGGAAGCAATCACTACTGCTTATCATACCTTCCACGGATTGGAAACGAGGATCGTTAGAATTTTTAATACCTACGGTCCACGTATGAGACTGAATGATGGTCGTGCCTTGCCTGCATTCATAGGCCAGGCGTTGCGCGGTGAAGACCTTACGGTGTTTGGAGACGGTAGCCAGACAAGAAGTTTTTGTTTTGTAGATGACCTCGTCGAAGGGATATTCCGGTTATTGATGAGTGATTATTCTGCTCCGGTAAATATTGGGAACCAGGATCAGATCACTTTAAAAGATTTTGCAGAAGAGATCATTGCACTAACTGGCACTACGCAAAAAATTGTTTACAAGCCATTGCCACAGGATGACCCCAAACAACGACAACCGGATATTTCATTGGCAAAAAAATTACTGAACTGGGAACCAAAGGTCCAGAGAGCAGAAGGGTTGAAGATCACATACGAATATTTTAAATCCTTACCTAAGGAAGAGTTGTTCAAATTGCCTAAAGAATTTGAAAGCAAATCCTGAAAATTTAATCAAAACCCCCTAATTGAAAGAATGTACCAGGAACTATTAGAGAAGAAAAAAAAATTAGCCGTAGTAGGGTTAGGCTATGTGGGCCTTCCTATTGCACTTGAGTTTGCAAAAAAGATCTCCGTTATAGGATTCGATATTAGTAAGAAGCGTATCGAAATGATGCGTAACCGTATTGATCCGAGTGATGAATTAGAAGCGTCAGCTTTTGACGGAACAGATATTGAATTTACTGATGACTTACAAAAACTTTCGGGAGCTTCCTTCTATATCGTAGCGGTACCTACACCGGTTGATAAAAATAACGAACCGGATCTGTTACCGGTTACCAGAGCAAGTGAGACAATCGGAAAAGTGATCAGTAAGGGTGATTATGTAGTTTTTGAAAGTACCGTTTATCCTGGTTGCACAGAAGAAGATTGTTTGCCTATCATAGAAAAACTATCAGGACTGAAAGTGGTACAGGATTTTAAGTTAGGATATTCTCCAGAACGCATCAACCCGGGGGATAAGCATCATACCTTGAGTAGCATTGTGAAAGTGGTGAGTGGATGTGATGCAGAGAGCCTGGACACCATTGCAAGAGTATATGAATTGGTCGTTAAAGCGGGTGTACATAAGGCGTCATCCATCAAAGTAGCTGAAGCTGCCAAGATTATTGAGAATACACAACGAGACCTCAACATTGCACTAATGAATGAGTTGTCGATCATTTTCAATAAAATGAACATCAATACTTACGAGGTGCTTGAAGCCGCCGGTACCAAATGGAATTTTCTCAAATTCCAACCGGGCCTTGTTGGAGGACACTGTATTGGCGTGGATCCATATTATCTTACATACAAAGCCAGAATGCTGGACTATAATGCGCAGGTAATCCTTGCAGGTCGTTCTATCAATGACGGTATGGCCGCAATGGTAGCCAATATGGTTAAATCATTTTTGGATGAAAACTGTACGTCTGAAAAACCAAAAGTGTTGGTGATGGGTGCTACTTTCAAGGAGAATGTGAGTGACATCAGGAACTCTAAAGTAGCAGACGTGATTCATACGCTGAAAAGTTTTCCGATTGAAGTACACATCACTGACCCGCATGCAGAGAGCGACTCTTTACAGCATGAATATGGCTTTTCCCTTACGCAGGATTTGCAAAATGATTACGATGCTGTTATCGTGGCAGTTCCTCACAAAGCTTATGCGGAGATGGGTGATGATGCATTTGCAAAAATGACCAAAGAAGGCGCGTTGGTTGCCGACCTTAAAGGAATTTATAGGGGAAAAATCAAGAGCAGAAAATACTGGAGTTTATAAAAATCATTGCTGTTGAATCAGAAATATCATTCAGAAGATTTACAAACTCGCTCATTCCTTATAACAGGAGGCGCCGGATTTATCGGTGGGCACATTGCTGAATATTTATTGAAAAATGGTGCGGGCAAGGTGCGGGTACTTGACAACCTGGTAAACGGCTTTCAATCCAATCTTGATGTTTTAAGACAATACCCTTCCTTTGAATTCATGGAGGGCGACATACGGAATTCAGCAACTTGTTTGCGTGCTTGCGAAGGAATAGATTATGTTAGTCACCAGGCTGCTCTCGGCTCAGTACCTCGCTCCATTAAGGAGCCATCCAATACCAATGACGTGAACGTGGGTGGCTTTGTCAATATTTTGAAAGCGGCAGTAGATCAAAAGGTGAAGCAGTTTGTGTATGCATCCTCATCATCAGTGTATGGTGATGAGCCTACGTTGCCCAAGATAGAATCAAGAACCGGCAATTGCCTCTCGCCTTATGCCGTGAGCAAGAAGGCTGATGAATTGTATGCTTCAGTTTTTTCCAGTGCTTATGGAATTCCGATATTAGGATTTCGGTACTTCAATATATTTGGTCCACGCCAGGACCCTCACGGGCCTTATGCAGCAGTGATCCCATTATTTGTAAAAGGAATTCTTGGAAGAACTCCTGTATATATCAATGGAGACGGAGAACAAACTCGCGACTTTACTTTTGTGGACAATGCTGTGCAGGTAAACGTAAAGGGAATGCTTACACCCAATAAAGAAGCGTTGAATAAAGTGTATAATGTGGCTGTGGGTGAGAAGTTTTCCGTCAATGAATTGTATGAGAAGATAAAGAATTATCTTGGGAGTGATTGGGAAGCTACACATAGGGATGCGAGAGAAGGTGACATCAGAAATTCGCTGGCAGATATTTCGCTTGCTGAAAAACTTTTGGCTTATCAACCGTCTGTTCGTTTTATTGATGGGCTACATCAAACGATAGATTTTTTTAAGAACCTGTATCAATAGCAATAAAGAAAGTTATCTTACCATGACTATAGAACAAACGGCATTTCCCGGATTATTGATTATTAAACCTGATATTTTCGAAGATCAGAGAGGATATTTTTTTGAAAGCTATAATCAAAAAAACCTCTCTAAAGAAAACATCACATTCAATTTCCTTCAAGACAACCAGGCACGTTCATCTTATGGCATTGTGCGGGGATTGCATTACCAGTTGGAGCCTTATGCGCAAACAAAACTGATTCGTACATTATCAGGTACCATATTGGATGTGGTCGTTGATATTCGTACAGGCTCACCCACATTCGGTAAAGTGTTCTCAATAGAACTCTCATCTGAGAATAAATTGCAATTGCTGGTTCCACGCGGGTTTGCGCACGGATATTCAGTGCTATCTGATACAGCAGAGGTGTTTTACAAGTGTGATGCATATTATAATAGAGAGAGTGAAGGAGGTATAGCCTGGAATGATCCCGCTTTAAATATTGACTGGAGAGTCCCCGGTGAAAAAGTGATCGTTTCTGCAAAGGACAGCCAGTATCCCGGTATTGCAAACTGTGAGAATAATTTTATTTTCATGGAATCAACCATCTGATTTATGTCTGCATCATTTCCTGAAACGATTTTAGTAACAGGCGCCAATGGCCAGGTAGGAAGTGAACTCAGAGATATTGCTATTAAATTTCCACAATACAAGTTCCTGTTTACTGGCAGACGTATGCTTCCCATCACTAATAAGGAAGCTATTGAGTCTTTTTTTGAAAAAACTCAAATACACTATTGCATTAACTGTGCTGCATATACGGCAGTGGACAAGGCAGAGACTGAGAAAGAAGAAGCATTTCTTGTAAATGGAACCGCAGTAGGTTTTCTTGCTTCTGTTTGTAAATCTCACAAGGCAAAGTTTATTCATATCTCAACTGATTACGTCTATGATGGAAGCAGGAAAGAGCCACTGAAAGAAGATGACAGGGTTGCTCCATTGAATGTGTATGGATGGTCCAAGTTACAGGGAGAAGAACTTGCATTGAATCACAATCCGGATTCCCTGATCATTCGGACATCATGGGTGTACTCGCAGTATGGGCACAACTTTGTAAAAACCATGATGCGCCTGCTTGTTGAAAAGAAGGAATTGAATGTAGTGGCAGATCAGATCGGTTGCCCAACTTATGCTGCAGACCTTGCAGAAGTGATTTTGAAATTTGTAACAGAGCACTCTACTGATAATAATCACCGAGGTATTTTCAATTATTCCAACTATGGTATGACTTCATGGTTTCAATTTGCTCAGTTGATCAAAGAGAAAATTTCAAGTGTGTGTGACCTGCATCCTGTAAAAACAGAGCAATATCCTACACCCGCTACAAGGCCAAGATACTCTGTACTGGATACTACTAAGATCAAAGCAGCTCTGGCTATTGAAATTCCGTTTTGGAAAGAGAGCGTAGCTAAGTGTGTCGATCTATTGTTGAAGTAGGATTCAGGAGACACATTCTGGTTGTAATGTGTAGTTTCTGCAGTCTCTTTTTGTAGGACAATGTTCTGACAATAGCATTGCAAGTCTGTCAGTACATTGTGAAAATTCCAGTGTAATTTTAATCATGTCAAAAATCCATTTCATTATTTATGTTTTCACACTTATCTTGATTGCTTCATGTAATGGAAATACTAATTCTGACAGATTGGAAGTTCATAAGAATTCCCTGGCGAAAAACATTGGAAAGAAGTTTGA
>JBDHYH010000123.1:0-11268 GCA_039811325.1 Chitinophagaceae bacterium
CAGAAGAAATTAGGCTGTATCACCAGGTTGTTTTGAAGGACTGAAGTCTTGGAAAGTCCGGAGTACCTGCTTACTTTTTCTGCCACTGCGTTTCTTTCGGCATCAGAGATGGTGCCTCCTTTTGTCAATGCACTGATATAACTATCTAAAGTATATTTTTCAACTTCGGGCAATACCTCCAGCAAATCTTTTTGTTGCAGGTCCGCAGGCAATCTTTTATGGAACCAGGCTGTAGCTGCGTAGTAAGGCAGCATCATGGCATCGTTCACTGGGCCATCCCTTTTAATTCCGAGATCTGTGGGTGAAACGAGAATGACTCCGTTGAAGTAAGCCCATTCTGAACTCTGGAGCCTGTTGACTAATCCAGAAACACGAGTGGTACCATAGCTTTCACCGATCAGGAATTTGGGGGAAGTCCAGCGATCTGTCCTGGTAAGGAATGATCCAATCCATGATGCGAGGTAATTTACATCAGCATTGACGCCGAAAAATTTTGATTTATCTGCAGATGGGTCAAGTATTCTTGAAAAGCCTGTATTGACCGGGCATACATATACAATGTCAGCCACATCTAAAATAGAGTAGGGATTTTCTTCCACTCCGTAAGGTTGAACAGGATAACCTTCGTCAGAGATTTTCAACCTGCGGGGCCCTGTAAAGCCAATGTTCATCCAAACGCTGCCGGTGCCTGGTCCTCCGTTGAATGAGAAAACCAATGGGCGGTTATCTTTATCTTTTACATCATCCCTTGTGTAGAGTACATAAAAAAGAGAGGCAGTTACCTTTCCATTCTCATCCCAAACCGGCTGAGTACCGGTAGTAGCTGTATAGCTGAAGCGTTGTCCATTGACAGTGAGTTGGTGATGTGTTATGATTGCAGTATCCGGTGGCAACCGCAATTCAAGAGAATTAAATTTCTTACTCACCTGTTTTTCAGGGGCAGCAGTAGTTTGAGTTGGCGGAGCGGCCGGCGCAGTTTTTCTCTGTGCATAAGATTCATGGATCAAAGCAGTAAAAATCAATAACAGCATTGGCTGTATAAGCGTGCAAATCCGAAATTTCATACAAGCATATTTTTTTGGTGAATAGAGTAAATGTAATAAAGTTAGATATGAATGGAGATATTATTATTTAAATGGTAACGAATTTTTACGCGATTGTCGGTAGAAAATCTACGATTGTTGCGGTATTATCATAATATTAAAAATCAGCAGATGTGCTCTTGTAATGGGCACTGTGGCAGTTTACCTTTACCTCAGAAATTTCAATAACCAATATCACAATTAAAAAGAATTTAAAATCCAACGTCTTTAGAAATCCAATCCAGACCTTAAACTTTTTAGATTGTAAAATGGCAAGTTAAATCCTTTATTCCTTCAAAAACCATCCCAAGGACTCAACTCCTTACCTTTAGAAAAACTTCTGCTTATGAGCGGAAGTTTTTTTTATTGAGATGTGATTGGTACTCCGTTAACCATTAACATTTATTGATCGCAAACCCTATCCGCCGCGGCGGACTAAACCCTAACTCTCTCACCCTCCCTTCTCCCACCATTCCCGTATCACCATTTCATCTTCCCTGATTTTATTGGTAAGAGCCTCCATGGATTCCAATTTCAGTTCAGGCCGGATATACTTTTTAAAATGAATGCGCAATTGCTTTCCGTATAAGTTTTCCGAGAAATCAAAGAGATGAGCTTCTATCATTTCCCGCTTATCTGGCAGCGTAGGCCGGATGCCGATGCTCATCATCCCGGGAAATATTTTTTCATCCGATTCTGACCGAACTTTGCTGATGCCAATGGCATAGATGCCGTACTGGGGCACGAGTTTGTTGCCATCTTCCACATGTATGTTAGCAGTAGGATATCCTATTTTCCTGCCGATCTTGTTGCCATGGATCACCTGGCCATCCAGGAAATAATCATAACCAAGACATTCATTGGCAGTAGCGACATCACCTGTCGCGAGGGCATGCCTGATGCGGGTGGAACTGATAGCAATTTCTTCCAGGATATACTCTGGAATTTCTTTGAGGGAATAACCAAACTCTTTGCTGTAGGATTCCAGCATTTTGAAATCTCCTTTCCGGTCTTTGCCAAAATGGTGATCATACCCCGTGATGATGCACTTGGCCTGTAATTTTTTTACAAGGAAATCTGAAATATATTCTTCAGGTGGGATGTTTGAGAAAGATTCAGAAAAAGGTACGACTACGGCGTGGTCAATCTTCTGACGTGAGAGTAGTTCCATCTTTTCATCGAAGGTGGTCAGCAATTTGATTTCATTGGATTGCTGCAGTACGATACGCGGATGTGGATGGAAGGTAACGAGTACGGATTCGCCATGAAGTAAAGATGCCTCCTTCTTTAGTTGTTCAATAATCTTCAGATGCCCCTGGTGTACTCCGTCAAAAGTGCCGGTGGTGATAGCCGCATTCCTGAAGGATGGCAGTGATTCAATGTCACGATGTATTTGCATACGATGCAAAATAAATGCATTATCCCCTTGCAAATTGAAATGCACTTGATTTATTCTACTTTTACACGCGACAGAAACAATAATTTATTTGAATGTCTTTATATTCTAAAAGAGGCGTCTCAGCCCAGAAGGAAGAAGTACATCTTGCTGTTAAAGGTCTCGATGAAGGACTTTTTAAAAAATCTTTTTGCAGGATATATCCCGATTACCTGAATGGTGATGGTGATTTTGTAAATATAATGCACGCTGATGGAGCAGGTACTAAAAGCATACTCGCCTATCTCTACTGGAAAGAAACCGGTGATGTGTCCGTTTGGAAAGGGATTGCACAGGATGCCATAGTGATGAATCTGGATGATTTGATTTGTGCGGGTGTGTATGACAATATTTTATTCAGCAGCACTATTGACAGAAACAAGAACCTTATCACAGTCGAAGTTTTGAAACAGATCATCGACGGTTCACAGGAATTTTTTGAACTCATGAAATCGTGCGGCATCAATATTCATTACCTGGGAGGAGAGACAGCTGATGTAGGAGATGTGGTGCGCACCATAGCTGTAAATGGTACGATGATGGCACGCTGGCCCAAGGCAAAAGTAGTTACCAATGAAAAAATTAAACCCGGCAATGTGATCGTAGGGTTGGCATCCTACGGAAAGTCATTGTATGAAACGAATTATAACAGTGGCATTGCGAGTAATGGACTGACATCGGCAAGGCATGATATACTGGAAAAGTATTATGCTAAGCATTTTCCTGAGTCTTTTGATCCTTCTCTTCAGGACGATGTGGTTTATATCGGAGCGCATCGTATCCCGGAATTTAAAGATATTCTTTCACCTACAAGAACCTTTGCTCCATTGATGAAGCAGGTGCTGATTAAGTATTTTGATGACATCAAAGGGTTGATCCACTGCAGTGGCGGTGGACAAACCAAATGCCTTAAATACACACCATCTTTTACCCGGGTGATAAAAAAGGATTTGTTTCCTGTTCCGGAAATTTTCAGGAAAATTCAGGAAGCCAGTGGTGCCGGTAATCATGAAATGTACCAGGTGTTCAATATGGGATGCAGACTCGAAATCTATACTACCAAAGAAAGAGCAACTGATATCATCGATATGGCAGACACTTTTGAAATAGAAGCGAAGATCATTGGTTCTGTTGAAGCAAGTGAAGACAAAGAACTGGTGATAGAACTGGAAGATGAAATTTTATATTATCAATAAATACTCTTGAAAACCTCAAAACACCTGCGACCCCGGCAGGTGAAGTGCTATCTGTAATACGAATGAAATCAAAATGACTGAACCAACTATTATCCATATCGTTGGAAACCGCCCGCAGTTTATAAAACTTGCAGTTTTGCATGATGTCATCAGTAAGCAGACCCCATTCAGGCAGTTTATACTTCATACAGGACAACATTCATCTTCAGTGATGAGCAATATTTTTTTTGATGAATTGTCTATACCTGCGCCGGATGTTCAGTTAGAGATCAATGCTTCATCTCCCGATGAATTTGTTGGGAAGGCTTCATCTAAAATATTTTCATTTTTATATGGCCGGCCGGATCAGGATATTGTATTGGTTTATGGGGATACCAACAGCACACTGGCAGCCTCTTTGGCAGCCAGGAGAAGCAACAAGAGGCTTTTTCATTTTGAATCAGGAGTAAGAACAAAGGATAAAAATATGCCGGAAGAGATCAACCGGGTACTGACAGACCGGCTTTCGTGTGTGCATTATTGTTGTACAGAACTGAATCGCCAAAACCTGCTTAAGGAAGGGTTTGGTAGTTGTATACCGTCTGAGGTAATACTAACCGGGGACCTGATGTTGGATGCCTTTCTTCATATTCCGGAATCTGGTGAAAGTGTAATCCGCTCTGAGAATTATGTAGCATGTACCGTTCATCGGGTAGATAATATTGCAGATAGAAATAACCTGGGAGCAATCGTAGCCGCATTGAACAAGATTCACCAGGAAATAGAAGTGGTCATTCCTTTACATCCTCATACAGAGAAGCGGTTGAGTGAATTCAAACTGAAGCTAAATTGTACTGTCATTTCTCCTTTGAGCTATAGGGCTATGAAACGGTTTATTGCTGATGCGAACTCTGTAATCACAGATAGCGGCGGTGCGAGCCGTGAAGCATTTTTTTCAAAGAAGCGATCCTTGATCCTTATGGAGTCTCCCTTCTGGCCGGAGATTGTACAGGCAGGCGCTGCATTGAATTGCAGGCCCTCCGTTGAAGATATCTGTAATCAATTCCGGCTGCTGGCATCACTCAACAGTGATTTTGATATCAATATCTTTGGCGATGGAAATGCATCGGTAAGAATTGCCGAACATCTGAATAACACTGCCCATTCGTGATGAACAGCCGAAAAAAAATTATAGTATCTGTAATAACTGACCTGGCTACAGATCAGCGCGTGATCAGGATTTGTACCACACTCCAGGATATGGGATTTGAAGTATATGTATTGGCGAGAAAATTTCGGAGTAGCCTTCCATTAGAGCATTATAATTTTCGTGCTACCAGGTTCCGGTGTTATTTCCGGAAAGGCGCCATGCAGTATGCAGAGTTTATGATTCAGTTATTTTTCCGGTTGCTTTTAAAGCGAACTGATTATCTTCTTGCTAATGACCTTGATAGTTTGCTTCCCAACTACCTGGTGTCAAAACTCCGGGGAAAGTATCTTTTCTATGATACACATGAATATTTTACCGGTGTACCAGAGTTGGCAAATTCTCCGGTAAAGAAGAAAACCTGGAAACGAATTGAGAATTGGATTTTTCCGAAACTGAAGACTGTTTATACGGTGAATGATTCAGTAAGGAATGAATATGAAAAGGAATATCCCGTCTCTTTGAAAGTGATCCGCAATGTACCGGTGTCTTCAACCGTCATTCCGGCACCATTGCCAGAGCATTGGAAAAATAAAATTATTTTATTGGCGCAGGGTGCAGGGTTGAATGCTGGCAGGAGTTGTATTGAGATGATCGATGCCATGCCATTGCTTGATGACAGATTTCATTTAGTATTTATCGGAAGCGGAAATGCCTGGGATGATTTAAAAGCAAGGAGGCATTCTTTACACCTCGATCAACGAATAGATATGATGGATAAGATGACGCCTTCCAGATTGAAAACCTTCACAGCCTTAGCTCATTTAGGGGTCAGCCTCGATTCTTTCAAAGATAAAAACTGCTTGTTTAATTTGCCCAATAAGGTATTTGATTATTTGCAGGCAGGCGTTCCGCTTTTTGCGACAGCCATACCGGAGATAAAAAAAATAGTACAGGAGTATGATTGCGGTATTTGCATTACGGACACTTCGCCTCAATTCATTGCGAAAGCAATTACAGATTTGTTTTCCGATCTAAACAGGTACAAGGCATTAAGATCTAATGCCGTAGCCGCTTCCAAAGAATTATGCTGGGAGAAGGAAAAGGAAAAACTCATTATGATTTACAAATCATTTGTTTGAGGAATTATTTTCTGAAATTCTTCACCGGATAATCCTGGCTTTACGCAGGTGTTTCGGGTCTTGTTCTTATTGTGCCAGACTTAAAATCAAGAGAAGAATAGAAATTATTTTACTGGGAAATTCATTTTGGAAGGCTCAGTGAACGATTAATGGCGGGTCAAATGATCTCCTAAAGGTTACTTGTATAATTTCTCCATTTCACAATGACTGCGTTCATATCTTCAGGTAAGGGGCTTTCAAAAAACATTTGCTTACCGCTGACAGGATGTATAAAGCCCAACTGCCATGCATGAAGTGCGTGACGTTGGCACAGTGCAAAACAGTTGTCAACAAATTGCCGATACTTTGAAAACACAGTCCCTTTCACGATTCTGTCGCCTCCATATAACTCATCATTAAAAAGCGGATGTCCAATAAATTGCATGTGGACACGTATCTGGTGTGTACGCCCTGTTTCTAACCTGCATTCGATAAGTGTTACATAGTTGAATTTTTCAATCACTTTATAATGGGTGATGGCATCTTTCCCATGATCCCCATCAGGATAGGCTGTAAACAATTTTCGGAAACGCTGATGCCTTCCCACATGTGCCACTACAGTACCTTCCTCTTCATCAAAATCGCCCCATACGAGTGCGAGGTAGCGCCTGTGAACTGTGTGCTCAAAGAATTGTTTGGCAAGGTGAGTCATCGCTTTGGGCGTCTTAGCCAATACCAAAAGTCCTGAAGTGTTCTTGTCAATCCTATGTACCAGGCCAAAGCGATTGAGGTCTTCCTCTGTCAAACCCGGATTTTGTTTTTTCAAATAAAATGCAATTGCATTAACCAATGTGCCGGAGGGATTTCCGCTTCCCGGATGTACGACCATTCCCGCCTGCTTATCGATGATCAGGAGATCATCGTCTTCAAAAACAATTTTTATGGGAATGTCTTCCGGAATTATTTCTGAAAGTTCAGGAGAATGATCCTGATAAATTACAATTTGATCCAGGGCACGCACTTTGTAATTGGATTTCACAGGCTGCCCATTTACGAGTACACGCTCAGCCTCTATGGCTTGCTGTATCTTGTTTCGCGTAGCGCCTTCTATCCGATGCATCAGAAATTTGTCAATCCGCAAAGGTTCCTGGCCTTTGGCACACTGAATATTGTGTACTTCAAATAATTCTTCACCTTGTTCTGCTTGTTCTTCATTCATCCCTCAAAAAAATTATCTGTTCTTGATTTCATACCCGTTTTCATCCAGCACAGGCATGGGTTTTCCGTCCTGCGGTATAAAAAGTTTATGTTTTTCCAGTAATGTATGATTTTCATAAAGTTCGAACCGGAACAAACCTGAATGCATGAAATTTGCTTTGTCAATAATCAGGCTATCCTCCGGAATTTTTTTGATCTCAAAAAGGAATGTCCCATCATCTTCAAATATTTTTAGAGAATAATTATTCTTCTTTGCATTTTTAACAGAGATGGTCACATTATTGTCTTTGCCGGCGAAGACATAGTGTGAAGGGATAAACAGTTTCTGAACAGGCTTGGGTTTTGGCTCCGGTTTGGGTTTAGGTTCGGCCCTGGGTGGCAGAATGGGTTCGGTTACAATTTCCTGTTGTTGCATCTTTATCGTGTCGGGCACAGGCCTGTGTGCTTCAGAAAAAATATATTCACCACCTTCAAACGTTATGAATAACCGGTAGTACTGTTCATTTGGAAGAAATTCCTTCTTATCTACAAAGCCGTTCGATATAGCATTTACATTGAACACACTTCCAATGGTTGTGAAATTCTTCAGGCTGTCACCGGATCGTTGAATGTTGATATTTGTAATGTTTCTTTGAGTGTTGACCCATGATACTAATGCTTTCTTCCCCAAAAGAGTTACAGATATTTTAGGTAAAGTATCCTGTGCCGCGGCATGCACTGACAGCGTAATAAAGAATAGAAACTGGAATAACTTTTTAATCATCGGATTGTCTGCAAGAATTGTAAATATAACATGCTGCAATGTTATTAAAAAGTCATAAAGGTTTTTTGCGTATTGAAATTAATTCAATGTATTTCCAGCCCAAAGCTACAATGCAGGCCAGCATTAGAATACAGCCGGATATGATGATTGAAACGGGAGAAAGTGACCGGACAATAATATGCAACATTCCGAATAAGATACCTAAACTCAGGAATCGAATAGCCAAAGGCAGGATAGGAACCAGAGAAACGAAAGTTGTTTGCAGGGCTTTCCTGGTATGCCATAGATAATATATTGCCTGAACAGCTGTGGAAATAACGATTGCAAAAGCAGCGCCACGCATGCCGAACAATGGATAGAGTGTCAGTATGAGCATTATGCACAAGACAAGGTCGATGACAGAGCCTGATGCGATGGTCTTTCCTTTTCCCATAACCTGCAGAATGCCGCCGTAAGTATTGGTCCTCAGAGGAAGGATTAGAATTGTGATGAGAAATACAGGTACTGATTCTGCATATTGTGCACCAAAGATGAAATGGAAAACCTGATATCTGAAAAAAAGCAGAAAGAAAAATACGGGAAAGATGATGGCAGACAACAACAGAAAATTTTCCCGAAATACCGGCACGACACTTTCATTTCCTCCCTTTCTTTTAGCTATCTGTACCATCATCAGGCTGCCACTAAAACTAATGAAAATAGATAGTAATGGAATTTCAATGGACCCGTTAAAAAAAATGGCAAATTCAGATGGCGTAAGTAAATAGACAAGGATTAATTTGTCAATCCATTTGGTGAAAATGTTGATTATATCATTGATGCCATTGTAAGCCCAATGCGAAAAAAAAGAAGTGGTTTTTTCTGGTGCCAGCCTTTCATCCCGATCTCTTTTCGAAAATTGAATCAGCAGAAGAAATTTTACAAATGAAAAACAAACAATTCCTTTGATGAGCCATTCGATATCAAAACCAGAATAAAGTACGAAGTAATGCCAGGCAAAAAATGCTATTCCATAAAAAATATTAACCAGGAAATACCTTACTTCACCACCATTCCTGATAAGCCAACTCTCAGTGATAGTGTTGCTTGCCTGTAATAGCATAAAGAGGATGACCCAGAGTTTTAAAGAATAGGAGTACTGATGTGCAGCTAACTCAAAGATTATAAGAGTCACTAACCACAAAGCGGCATAAAAGATGATGATGCTTTTCAATTTTGATTTTACCAGGTGGAGAAGATCATGAGCCTGGGAAGAAAATATAATTGTAGTAACTCCAAATCCAAGGATTACGCTTACAATATTGACGTACATCCAAATACTTTGAAAAACTCCATACAATGCCGAAGGCAACCGATGTGCATAAAGAATGGTTGTAGCAAAGAGAGCTAGCAAAGGGATCATTCTACCTGCCATCATGGGTATGTAGTGCGGTGAAATGAGCGGTGTATTATTTTTCACCTTGCCAATACCGGAAACTTCCGTTGAATCCATGCTACCTGTTTATCATCAAGAAATAGAAATATCATCACTAAGAACTCAATAAAAAAAACATCTGAAAAGAGGTAGGTGGATACGTGTACCAGAACAGGAACCCAGAGAAGCCATCTATCATATTTCCTGGTGAAGAAGCCAATGAACATCAGGCCCTCCGCAATCATGACCACCAGGTGACCTGCATTCAATATTAGCGGATGAGCTATTGTGAATGAAATAATGCTGGAAGCAAGTGTATCCGGCTGTTGATACAGGTAATAAGCAGAATTGTCCATCACGCTGTTCACTCCGTTGTTCCACACAAACAGGGAGCCACCGATGATCTTGTACACAAAACTCACAGCATAGATAAAGCAGGCATAATAGCGCAACCCTTCCCAAAGTAACCAACGGTTTCTTAAACTCCCGGCCCAAAAAGGAATGGTGATCCAAACCATAGCAGTAAGGTCATGGCCATGTGAAATCTTGACTGTATCATAACTCAGGTAATACAGGAAATACAATATGCTGAACAAGGGAAACAGATAATATTTTTCTGGAAACAGAAAACAAAGAATTGCCATCAGAAAGAGAAAGGCTGTAAATATCATAGACCCAATCGTTGAAGACACGATCAGATTATCGATGTGCAAGAATTTGTACAATCTGAAAGGCATTTCCAAACCCAACCCAAACATAGGCGGGGACAAAAATTGATAAGGTAAAGCGTTTTGAGTAAGCCTGAATAATAAGGCCAGCAGTATGGTAGCCATGACCAGTCTCACCAGCGTTTTGAATGATACAGTTGACGATATGGTGTTTACATTAATTTGCATACAGGGTTGCTCGACAGCAGTTGTACTTTACCGTTGGGCAGATATTTTACAGTAGTTTTTAAAATAGTTATTTCTTGTACGGGCTGTTGCAGGTATTGCTCTAATTTCAGATGAAACCAGTTTGGGAATAATTTCATCTGGGTGCTATCGGGAAAAAATTGAAGACCTGGAAATAGATTGCCCATGGAAGGATGATTTGTATTCCAATTAGTAATAAATTGATCAAGCGGACCGCTTCCATGTTCAAGCAGGTACATGTAATAGTTTAATTGATTCATCATGACATAAGCACCAGTTTGCTCCCATGTGTGTTTCAATTTCAAAATTCTATTCCCATTAAATTGCACTTCATAAAAGGAATGTTCACTTTTTGCAGGGATAGGTGGCGCATAGAGATTCCAGAGAAAGAATGGTGATTGTTGTCCGCCGAATAAAAAATTTGCATTGAGGTGAAGAGCAAAAAGAATAGCCACAACAGCAAATAAAAATTTGCTCTGGTGAAATAATCTCACGAAATACCATTTAGAATTCACAATGCAGTTAATATTTTGTTGTAAAAATAACAGAAGTACGCCTTACTCTTTCAAATAAATGGAGGTCAAAAAACTTAACTTTGCCCACTGTATCGCAAAATTATATGAAGCAAATCCGGAATTTTTGCATTATCGCACATATTGACCACGGAAAGAGCACCCTGGCAGACCGTCTTTTGGAATTTACGCACACCATCAATCAACGGCAAATGCAGGCCCAGGTGTTGGACAGTATGGACCTGGAGCGGGAAAAAGGAATTACCATAAAGAGCCATGCAATCCAGATCAATTACAAGACGAAAGGGCAGGAGTATGTGCTGAACCTGATAGATACACCAGGCCATGTGGATTTTAGTTATGAGGTGAGCAGAGCTCTGGCAGCATGTGAAGGGGCCCTTTTGCTGGTAGATGCTACCCAGGGCATTCAGGCACAGACCATCAGCAACCTGTATCTGGCTATCGAAAATGACCTCGAAATAATTCC
>JBDHYH010000124.1:0-11174 GCA_039811325.1 Chitinophagaceae bacterium
ATTATTGGAAGATGCAAATATAACACCTACAGAAAGTGAAGCCTGGGACATAGTTCAGATGGAAGAAATAGAAAGAGAATATTTATAACAGATAACATTGATAGCCGTAACCATCTTAGGAAACAACAGTGCCGTCCCTGCTTATGGCCGCCATCCCACTGCACAGGTAGTACAGACACGGGAGCAATTTTTCCTGGTAGATTGTGGTGAAGGCACTCAGATGCGAATGGATCAGCATAAGATACGCAGAAGCAAAATCAATCATATTTTTATTTCTCACCTGCATGGCGATCATTATTTTGGTTTGATCGGGCTATTAAATTCTTATGGACTTAATAAGCGGGAAAATGCTTTGCACATATACGCACCCGAAGGGCTGGAGCATGTTATCAAAATTCAATTGGCATTGGCAGAAGCCCACCTCCCATATCCTTTACATTTCTATAATCTGAATGAAGAAGGTATCATACTGGAAGACGAAAAAATACTTGTGAGCACCTTTAAAGTAAACCACCGAATTCCCTGTTTTGGGTTTCTCTTTAAGGAGAAAAAATTCCCAAGAAAATTGAATATTGCCGAGGTAAAGAAATTAAATGTTCCCAAAGAATTTTATGAGAATCTGCATTATGGTGAAGACTATGTGCTACCGGATAAGACTGTAATTTCAAATGAGCAACTCACTTTTCCGGTTTTACCGCCCAGGAGTTATGCTTATTGTGCAGATACAGCATATTTTGAGAATATCTGCAATAGCATCCATGGAGTGGATCTGATATATCATGAGTCCACTTACCTCAATGAATTATCCGCCAAAGCAAGTGCAAGGTTTCATTCTACGGCAAAGGATGCAGCAATGATAGCCAAAAAGTCCAATGCAGGTCGTTTGTTGCTTGGGCATTTTTCCAGCATGTATGAAGATTTAAGTGAATTCGAAAAGGAAGCTCGGGAGATTTTTGAGAATACAGAGGCTTCTGTAGAGGGAACGTGCTATGTGGCGTGAGAGTTTGCCGTTGAAGGTTTAGTAAGGTTTAGGTGGGAGTTTGTTTAGAAAATTGAGGCGATTGAGAGATTCATTTGCTTCAATTGTTCACTTGCCTCAGGAGCCGTGGGGTACACCGACTGCACAAATTCTCCGGATTCACTTTTGTAATGAAAAGCTCAATTCGGAATTGCTTACTCGACCCGGAAGGTTCGATTCGGGGTTGCCCAGTGCTCATAGCTGATATCTCATATCTCATATCTCATATCTCATATCTCATATCTCATAACTCATAACTCATAACTCATAACTCATAACTCATAACTCATATCTCATCATTCATTCACCATTAACAATTCACAATTATTAATTTCATCAACTACTTTCTTATTTTCGCATTAATCAGCCATGGATAAATTTATAGTTTCAGCACGTAAGTACCGGCCCCAGAATTTTTCTACGGTGGTAGGGCAGGGACATATTACAACAACACTCAAGAATGCGATTAAAAATAATCAACTGGCACACGCATTCTTATTTTGTGGTCCAAGGGGTGTTGGCAAGACTAC
Source organism: Chitinophagaceae bacterium (assembly GCA_039811325.1). GTDB lineage: Bacteria > Bacteroidota > Bacteroidia > Chitinophagales > Chitinophagaceae > Ginsengibacter. The sequence goes on from JBDHYH010000124.1 coordinate 1,549, forward strand.
CTGTGCGCGTATCCTGGGTAAGACTATCAATTGCGAAAACAGGACAGAAGATGGAGAAGCGTGCAACGTATGCCAGTCCTGTATTTCATTTGATAGAGGTACATCTCTGAACATTCACGAACTTGATGCAGCGAGTAATAATTCAGTAGATGATATTCGTGCTCTTGTGGACCAGGTTCGATTTGCACCCCAGGCCGGAAAATACAAAGTGTATATTGTGGACGAGGTGCACATGCTGAGCGCTTCAGCCTTTAATGCATTCCTGAAAACACTGGAAGAACCACCACCTTTTGCCATATTTATTTTGGCCACCACAGAAAAGCATAAAATATTACCTACCATTCTTTCACGATGCCAGATTTTTGATTTTAAGCGAATCACTATCCAGGATACTGTGGATCATCTCAAAGAGATCAGCCAGAAAGAAAATATCCATGCGGATAATGCTTCACTCCATCTGATCGCACAAAAGAGTGAAGGATGCATGCGTGATTCGCTGAGTTTGTTTGATAAGATCGTAAGCTTTACCAACGGAGACGTATCATATACCAACACCCTCGAGCATTTGAACATACTCGATGAGGATTATTATTTTAAATTGCTTGAGTTTATGCAGGAGCAAAAACTCAGTGATGCTTTGTTAACTTTTGATGAGATCAACAGAAAAGGATTCGAAGGAGATACGTTTTTGAATGGATTTGCAGAGTTTCTGAGAAATATGCTGGTGAGCAAAGACGCTAAGGTGGCGGCGTTGCTCGAGGTTTCAGAAGATTTTAAAAAGAAATACAAGACCATGGCTGCAAAGACAGGCGCATCCTGGATTGTAAGCGCTTTGAATATTGTGAACGAAGCAGAGATAAATCTGAGACAAGCCAGGAATAAACGATTACATGTGGAAATGGTACTCATCAAACTTTGTTACCTTAACCAAGCCATTGGCATATCCGAAAGTGCATCTTTAAAAAAAAAAGTGATTGAAGTGTCCTCGAGTCTTGCCTTCAAATCATTGGTTCCGCAATTAGTAAAGACAAGTTCAACCACATCTAAACCAAAGAACATACCGGATTCAACTATTACCTCCCCGGCAGGAGAGGAACAAGCAGTATCACCGCAGGATGGTGCACGTTTGATCATCCAGGAAAGAGCCGAAGAACAAAAGGGAAGAAAGATATTACCAAGAAATAGTAAAGGTAAATTTGAAAGCCTTGAAGATATCCGCCAACGCATAGCTTCTCTACAAAAGGGAAGTGCTACTGTCGAACTCAATAATGACGAATTAGCAAACGCCTGGGAGGGATACATCATGTATTTGGAAAATACATCACAACCGTCGGCTATCAGCAGTTTCCGGGATGCAAAACTGTCAATTCTTGAAAATGATCGCATTGAAATAGTTTCATCTTCTGATTTTTTCAAAACGTTTATTGAGGCAGAAAGGAGCAATCTGATCTCACACCTTCAATCTCACTTCAACAATCGAATGATCACATATTCAGTGAGGGTGGAAGAGGGGCATACAAAGGAAGAAAAGGCAGAATTCCTGAATGACCGGGAGAAGTTTCAAAGAATCGCAGCCAGGTATCCTGCATTAAAGAAATTGAAAGAGAAATTGAATTTGAGGCTGGATTCATAGGGATTGAATTCGTCAGAAATAGGGCATTCTAGTCATTACCTGCCTCCCATCCAATAAAAGATTTTAATTCAATTATTTATTGTATCCTTGCAGCTATTTCTCTATGCCTGCTGTCTATTGTCGGTAGGATACCATTATTTGTAAAACATAATCAAAATTGTTCATGAGAAGAATCATTGCCTTGTGCACTATCCTGCTATTATCAGCAGCAAGTGCATTCTCCCAGAACAGGACTATTACGGGTACGGTGACTGATGAATTGGGTCAGCCGCTGCCTGATGTTTCAGTCCTTGTAAAAGGAACACAAAACGGTACTGTTACCAATAATCTCGGGCTTTTTAAAATTGAAGTAAAGCCTAATGCAAGAGTGCTCATCTTTTCTTCAATTGGTTCAGAATCCCAGGAGGTTACTATCGGTAACCAGACTATTATTAATATCACCATGAAACAGGCCCAGGGCCAGTTGCAGGAGGTGGTAGTAAATGTGCCTTATGGTACTATTAAGAAATCTTCCTTCACCGGGTCAGAGAACACTGTGACTTCACAGACCATCTCCAAAGCCCCTGTAACCTCAGTTACTAAAGCCTTAGATGGTTTAGTACCGGGTGTCATCATGACGAATGGTGGTGGTGCTCCGGGTAGCAGTGCGAGTATGTTGATCCGGGGTATCGGATCGGTAAATGCTGCAACCGGGCCTCTTTACGTGTTGAATGGAGTACCTTATGATGGGTCTATTGCTGCATTGAACACTAATGATATCGAAACTGTTACGGTATTGAAAGATGCCTCTGCTGCTGCATTGTACGGCTCCAGGGCGGCTAACGGGGTTGTAATGATTACTACAAAGAAAGGCCAAAGAGGCGCGCCTGTTACTTCCATTGGATTGCAACAAGGATTTATGACCCGCGGCATTCCGGAATATGACCGTGTAGGCCCTAAGGATTATTATGAATTATTCTGGGAAGCTTACAAGAATAATTATATATCTCAAGGTAATACCCCTGCTGCTGCCGGAGTGCTAGCTTCAAACGTGCTCACCGGTGCAAGCGGTCTGGTATATAATGCTTATAATGTTCCGGGCAATCAATTGGTAGATCCGGTTACAGGCAAATTAAATCCAAATGCAAAATTGCTTTGGAACGAATCATGGGAAGATGCACTGTTTAGAACTGCGAGCAGAACTGCTGCCAACCTTAATGTATCCGGAGCCTCAGACCGTGCCAACTATTATTTTTCAGCAGGGTATTTGAATGAGGATGGTATCGTTAAGTTTTCAGGATACAAAAGATATGATCTGAGATTGAATGTAAATATGGACGCAACAAAGTGGTTGAAGACGGGGTTGAATATTGATGGTTCATTGGGTAATTATGCCAACGTTCCTTCCGGTGGTACCGCCACCACTAACCCATTTTACTTTACCAGGCAGATGGGACCTATTTACCCGGTTTATCAACACGACCTGACAACCGGAGCCATCGTTAATGATCCAGCAACCGGCAAGCCAATGCTGGACTGGGGTGTGCCTGAGCAGATGGGGACACGTCCTTATGCCGGCCGCGCCAACTTGTTAGGCTCCTTGAATTTGGACAACCGATCCAGCAAAGTATTTAATGGAAATGCAAATACTTTTGCCGAAATTATCTTCTTGAAAGACTTCTCCTTCAAAACTACTTTGGGATTGAACTTCTATAGTTCCAATGGCGTTTCTTATCAGAACAACCAGTATGGAGATGCTGCACCTACTCCGGGCCTGGCAGACGGTGGCCGCTCTACCATTAGCAATGATAGGCAACTCTCACTAACAGCCAACGAGGTATTATCCTGGAACAAGACTATTGGCTCACACAATATCAGGGCCTTAGTTGGTCATGAAAATTATCGTTACCAATATCATTACTTAGCTGGATATATGTCAGGATTCCTATTCCCTGGCCAGGTAGAATTGGACAATGGTACAACGGCTTTCTCTCCTCCTACCTCTTATGAAGACAATCACAGAATTGAAAGTTTCTTTGGTAGTGTAAACTACACTTTTGAAAATAAATATCTCGCCTCTGCAAGTTACCGTACAGATGGTTCTTCAAGGTTTGCATCAGACACCCGCTGGGGTAACTTCTATTCAGCAGGCCTTGGCTGGCGTATATCCCAGGAAAATTTCATGAAGTCTATTCCATGGATCAATGAGATGAAATTGAAGGCAAGCTATGGAGAACAAGGTAATGAGGATATTGGGTTGCTTTATTCTTATCGTGCATATTATTATGCCAACGGAAACGGAACCTATACACCACCATCAAGACCACCAAACCCAGGATTATTATGGGAAAAAAATAAAACCACAAATGCCGGGTTGGAATTTACTGTTTTTAATCGTAGGATTCAGGGTAGTTTTGAATGGTTCTCCAGGGAGTCAGACAACCTCTTATTTGATGTGCCACTTCCTCCTTCTACAGGTTATGGATCAGTATATCAAAATATAGGCACGATGAAGAACACTGGTATCGAAGTTCAGATCGGTGCAACTATTGTAAAGGCCAGAAATTTTGACTGGAAGATAGATGCTAACCTCACTCATTTCAAGAATGAAATTACAAGATTGCCTGCCAATCAGAGAAAGAACGGAATCGTATCAGGTACCAAAAAACTCATGGAAGGCCATAGTATTTATGATTTCTGGTTGAGAGAGTATGCTGGAGTAGATGCTTCCACTGGAGATGCATTGTATTATAAAGATGTCTTAGACGCTGATGGGAAAGCGACAGGGCAAAGGGTACTGACCAATCAGATCAACCAGGCTACGTATTACTTTAGGGGCTCTGCCATACCTGATGTTTATGGTGGTGTATCTAATACATTTTCTTACAAAGGAATCAGCCTTTCGTTCATGCTGGTGTATTCATACGGTGGTTTATTTTATGATGGTAACTATGCAAGTTTAATGCATCGGGGCTCCCCGGGTACTGCATGGTCAACAGATATTCTCCAGAGATGGCAAAAACCAGGCGATGTTGCCACAGTTCCAAGATTGCAAACTGCGATCTCCGGCCAGGATGGAGCTTCTACAAGGTGGTTATTTGATGGCTCATTCCTGAATGTGAAGAATATTTCATTGAATTATGCGCTGCCTGCACAAATAGCTGAGCGCATGTACTTAAGTGGCCTTAATTTCTTTGTGAATGCTGATAATATCTGGCTCTTCTCCGCTCATAAAGGGATGGATCCACAAAGATCATTTACAGGTACTTCTGATTGGAGTTACACTCCGTACAGAACTATCAGCGTAGGAATAAATGCCAAATTAAAATAATTAAGAAAATAAGAAATTATGAAAAAATTATTAATAATAACAGCCGCTTTTTCCTTCGCATTAATTGCGGGGTGCAAAAAAGACTACCTGGAAACGAAACCGAGTAATGGTGCGACTGAACAGGAAATTTTTAGCAAGTACAGTTCAGTGGTTGCTGCTTTAAACGGAATTTATAAAGAGCAATTTGCATTTGCAATAGGCGCCGGTGGCCATGATGATTTCGGGCAAAAAGCAACGGACCTTATGTCAGACCTGATGGGTAATGACATGGTCGTTCACTCACAGGGTTATGGATGGTTCAATGCTGATTACCAATTGACAGCCTGGATGCTTGCGACAGATGCAAGTCAGTGCTACAATGCCTGGGTGAGGTATTATGATATGATCAAACAGGCAAATAAGATAATTGCCAATGCAGATGGAATATCAGATGCGACTGACGCTCAAAAAGCCTCATTAAAAGGGCAGGGCTATGCCATCAGAGGATATGCCTATTATTACCTGGCAAATTACTTTCAACAGACATTCAAAGGCGATGAAGCAGAAAAAGGAGTACCCATCTATATGCAAGACACCCTTGTAGGTAAGGCAAGGGGTAAGCTGCAGGATGTATTTAATCAAATTGATAATGATTTTGCACAGGCAGCCACATTATTGGCCGGTAAACCCCGTGAATCCAAAGTGAATATGGATATTTCAGTTGTAAGGGGATTCCAGGCCCGGGTAGCATTGCTCAAGAACGATTGGGTTGCTGCTGCTTCCTTTGCTGATCAGGCTTTACAGGGATATGCGCTCATGAATGCTGCTACGTATAAATCCAGGCCGGCGTTTTCAACAATTGAGAATTCAGAATGTATGTGGGGGTCAAAAATTACTGCTGACCAGGCAACAATCTATGCTTCATTTTTCTCTCACATTGATATCTCAACAGGAGGGTATGCTGCTCTTGGCGGACAGAAGAAAATTACAAAATGGTTGTATGATCAGATACCTACTGGTGATGTTAGAAAAGATGTATTCAAGACTCCCGGTACCGGTACGAACTCTGATCCTGATTATAACCAGCATAAGTTTCAGGTACCAGATGTTACCAATAAATGGCAGGCTGATTACCAGTACATGACTGTTGCAGAAATGTACCTGATCAAAGCTGAAGGTCTTGCTCGCCAGGGTGGTAAAGACGGCGATGCGATAACAGCATTGGAAACTCTTGTAAAAACAAGATATCCGGCGTATAGCGCGGCCGGCCTTTCAGGTCAAAACCTTATTGATGAAATCCTCCTGCAAAGAAGAATTGAGTTATGGGGAGAAGGATTTGGCTTGTGGGACATTAAGAGATTGGGACAGGGATTGAATAGGCCAACAGGACCTGGTAATCATGGTGCTCCAAACTTTAATCCTAATGTGTACACAACACCAGCTAAGGATCCGCGTTTCCTGATGAGAATCCCTCAAAAGGAACTGGACAATAATTCAAACATGACCCCTGACGATCAGAATCCTCAATAACCAAATTAAATCAATGATCATGAAAAAGAATATTTTCTATACCATCCTTTCCGGGTTTTTGCTGATAGGAATGGTATCATGTAAGAAAAATAATATCGTCGTGGGAAAGGATATTACTCCTCCTCCTTTTGTAAAGATTGCCACCTGGAATGCAAATGATACAACGGGCACATACATTATCATGCCTGATAATAAGCCTTTTAAAATTCCAATTGGTATCACCAATGTATCTAACGTAGATAGAACTATCAACCTATCCTATTCATCACCTACGGCAGTGAAGGGCCAGCAATATAATGCACCTTCTACTATTATAATTAAAGCGGGTGAAGCGCTGGATTCTCTTCCAATCACCGGGATATTTAATGGTTATGAAACTGTAACCCGTGTTGATAAACTGACCATCACGATTACAGGTGGTGACGGTGTACCTGCCAATCCTTCAAAAGTCAATTATGTATTAACAATGAAGAAATACTGGGTAGCACCAACAGATGTATTCGGTGGCATATACAACATTCAGGATTATTATGGAGGCGCCCCGGATGGTGATCCCTACCAGTGCGAAATAAGCCTGGTATCTGCAAATGGGCCAGTATTAAATATGCAGGTAGTTGGTTTGTGGGGGTCTAGTGTTCCTCTCAAGTTTACAATGAACTGGATTGACCTTACTCAGGGAACAACAGTTGTTCCTCAACAAACATGGGATGTGATTGGTTCCTATGGAGTATCTACGGTTAAGACAGTAGGTACCGGAACTTTTACCGTTACTCCTGAAAAAGTATCTATTTCATATAATCCGACTGTTGCTGCCGGTTCATTTGGAAATTATATTTCTGTAATGACTCCGTAAAGGGCGATAATTTTATTAATATAAACAGGCCTTCAGAAATGATGGCCTGTTTTGTTTTTGAATAGTCGTTGTTTATTATTCTAAACACATCTCTCATCCCGTATCTTTCCACAGTATCATAACTTACAACTCAAAACTCACCTTTCCAATTCTACCTTTCGCTCCTGCGAGGAAAATGGCCTTACCTTTTTTTGCTCTCCTCACCACATGAAATGATTGGTCACTGATTTTCTTCCAGTGAATTCCATCGTCATCAGAGATATCAACACCATTCAATCCGCAAGTGATCCATTGATTTTTTTTGAGATACTCCACACAACTCCTATAACCGGTCGGAGGTGAGACGGAATGTTGCCAGGTATTCCCTTCATCAAAAGAGATTGCACAATTTCCGATAGTATCATTTGGTTTTGTAAAATCACCACCTACTACGATCATGGTCTTTTTCTTTTTGATCGCAATGGAATTAGCTCCGGTGGAGGTGCCACCTTGCAGTAGCGACAACCTGATTTTTTGATCTCTCTTAAAAAAATTTGAAACCAATCCTCCACTGATAAACACGGCTTCATCTTTTGTCAATTTCCTGATATTGGTACCACTTGATGCAAAGCAAGCTTCTCCACTGTCCGCCACAGGTTTGTTTTGTTCAGGAATTGTTTGCCATGTCTTTCCACCATCGAAAGTTCTTCCGATAAAAAATCTGCCATGCTGAGGATCACCTATGACAATACCACTCATATCATTCCAAAATTCCATTGCATCAAGAAACATAGTGCTGTCATCGTTCTCATAAACCTTTGACCAGGTGTTGCCACCATCTTCTGTTCTCAAAATGTAGGCCGGGCTTGCAATTCCCATGATGACTGCTGTTTTTTTGTCGAATGCCTCTATGTCTCTGAAGTCAACATTCTCATAACCTTTGACAGTTTTCCATTCAAATGTCTTTCCTCCGTCAATGCTCCTGGCTATGGCCCCCTTGCTGCCACTTGCCCAGATGACATTGTCATTTACTACGCTGAGGCCACGTATGGAAATCTTTGCATTGCTATCGAGCAAGACGATCTTTTGTGCCGATGCAATGGCAGGCATGCTGACCATTGCTAACCAATAAATCCATTTCATAGAAAACAAATGTAACCAAAGAAGACTGGTAACCGTTTAACAAAATATAATACCAGTAAGAGTATGAATTTCACCTTTAGTAATGTATGCCATGTACTAAGTAAAACATAGTACTTATGTTTGGACTGTATTTTAAAATCGTAAACAATGAAAACTTTTCTATTCGTATTCGTGACACTGCTTTCAGGATTTTTTGCAAGTGCCCAGAGTGGCCAGATTTCTTCCACAGTACAAGACAGTAAATCTGGTACTCCAATTAATAGCGCTTCGATTTTATTAAAGAACCCGGATTCGTCAATAGCGAAGATGGCGGTATCCAATGCAGATGGCACGTGGGCCATGTCGGGCATTGCTCAGGGAACTTATTTCTTAAGCGTTTCGGCCCTGGGCTACGCTGAATATCATTCAAAATTGATTGAAATAGCTGACGGGAAAACAATTAAGATCAATCCGCAAATGCTAATTCAGAATACAACAGTTCTGCAAGGTGTGGTGGTTTCTGCAAAGAAACCTTTGGTAGAAAGAAAGGCTGATAAACTGGTAGTGAATGTGGAGTCGTCGTTGACGGCAGCGGGAACTTCAGCATTAGAGGTATTAGAAAAGGCACCCGGAGTGAGTGTAGATAAAGACGGCAATATCAGTTTGCAGGGAAAGGAAGGCGTGATGATTTTGATTGATGACAGGCCGGCTTACTTAAAAGGAGCAGAGTTGGCAAACTACCTGCGTAGTGTTCCCGCTTCCTCCCTGGAGCAATTGGAGGTGATGACGAACCCCTCTTCGAAATATGATGCTTCAGGCAACTCCGGAGTGATCAATATCAGGACAAAGAAAATAAAGAAATATGGTTTCAATGGAAGTGTGAACATAGCAGCTATGGTTACTGACGAAGCACGTGCAAACAGTAGCCTTAATCTGAATTATCGTAAGGGTAAGGTGAATCTTTTTGGTACGTACAGTTATTCCTTGTTCAACAATCTGAGCAGGCAATATATTTTGAGAAGGTTTCGGAATGCGGGAAGCAAAGAAGTTGTTTCCATTTTTGATCAGGAAGGAAGAAATGATTATCACTCTGATAATAATAATATCAAGTTAGGAATGGATTTCTATGCAAGCAGGAAAACCATTGCAGGAATTGTGCTTTCAGGTTTTCATAATTCAGAACTTCAGGTATTTCACAACGAAACAAGATTGAAAGACGG
>JBDHYH010000125.1:0-11025 GCA_039811325.1 Chitinophagaceae bacterium
CTGCACAATTTACCGGGAGGCGCCTATCACCTAACGGCAACCTGGGATGAAGGCAGAAGCCAGAAAGTTGTAAAACTCCTGAAACAATAATTGAGATGATTGGAATAACAAAAGGCGGATTGGATGGAAGTGGAAGCTCCTTTTCTCGTCAGGGTGCAGGATGAGAAGCATTCACCGGCAGTAAGCATTAGATCAGAATAAAATTTATATAAAAGTTGTAGTCAAAATGACTACAGAAAAAAGTAACTGGGCGGTATCTTTCATAAACCGAAAAATCCTCTGTTGAAATGGCAGGGGATTTTCTTTGCTATTCCATACACTGGAAATGGATGATGATGCGCCATTTTCAGCTCCTTCCTGAGCTTTTGGATTTTTGAATAAAATTTAATTTTTAAGGAACAGAGCCAATTCGGTTGTAATCCTGTATTGAATTTGTAGATTTGAGGCTCATTCATCTTACTATTACATAAACAAAATGAAAAAGCAAATTGACCTCACCGACTCGCTTGAGAAAATTCCGGTAAAGATTTTTAAGACACCCCAGGATGGATCCCGCTATGTTGCCAGCGTTATTGCCGACCTCATTCGCGAAAAAGAAAGCAAAGGCGAAAAAGCAGTAATTGGCCTCGCCACAGGCTCCACGCCTAAATCACTCTATGCAGAACTCGTGCGAATGCACGAAGAAGAAGGCCTGAGTTTTAAGAATGTAATCACCTTCAACCTTGACCAGTATTACCCGATGGAGGCTGACGCAATCAACAGCTATCATTATTTCATGAGAAAAAACCTGTTTGAAAAAACAGATATCGATCCCAAAAATTACTTTCTGCCTAATGGCATGATCCCAAAAGATCAGATTAAAAAGCATGCCTTAGATTATGAAAAAATGATTGAAGACGCCGGCGGAATAGATCTGCAGGTATTGGGTATCGGACAAAACGGTCATATTGGTTTTAATGAACCAGGGTCGCCTGTTTACAGCAAGACCCGGCTGATCACATTGGATAATTCAACCCGACTTGCAAATTCTCACGAATTTGGAAACATTTCGGAGGTGCCGCGAATGGCCATTACAATGGGCATCAGCACCATCATGCAATCCAAACAAATCATTTTAATGGCATGGGGAGAAACAAAAGCACCAGTGATCAAGAAGGCAGTGGAAGGTAAGCCGACCGAGGAAATACCGGCTTCACTATTGCAGCATCATGATCATGTTACATTTGTCGTGGATGAATTTGCTGCTTCTGAATTGACAAGATTCAAATCGCCCTGGCTCACCGGTGAATGTGAATGGACACCGAAGATCATCAAGACCGCCGTTGTAAACATGGCGCTCCAACTCAATAAACCGGTACTCAGCCTGACCAATCATGATTACATCGAATACGGCCTGAGTGATTTGCTGGTAGAAAAAGGAGATGCGTATTCTATCAATCTCGAAGTATTTTATTTGCTTCGCGACAGCATCACAGGATGGCCCGGTGGAAAACCCAACAATACAAGCCCCAATCATCCTGAGAGAAGTACTCCTTTCCCGAAAAGAGTAATCATCTTCTCCCCTCACCCTGATGATGACATTATCAGTATGGGCGGCACTTTCATGCGTCTGCACGACCAGGGGCACGATGTGCATGTAGCCTACCAAACCAGCGGCAACATTGCAGTTACCGACGAATTCGTTACCCGATTCCTCGACTTCGCGGTCAACTTTGAAGGCATGTTTGATATGGACAATTCGAAAAGCAAGCAGTTGCTGGAACAAGCCAATCACTTCCTTACACAAAAGAAATCATCAGAAAAAGATAGCCCCGAAATCAGGAGTATCAAAGGATTGATCCGCCGTTGCGAAGCGAGGGCTACCTGCAAATACGTTGGACTCAATGACAACCAGATTCACTTTATGAACCTGCCATTTTATGAGACGGGCACCATCGAAAAAAATCCAATGGGGCCAAAGGATGTAGAACTGACGGTAGAGCTGATACGTAAAATACAACCCCACCAGATATTCTGTGCGGGCGACCTCGCCGATCCGCACGGCACGCATAAAGTGTGTCTTGATGTAGTAATGGCTGCCCTGGCGGAATTGAAAAACGATAAGAACGCCACCTTCCTGAAAGATTGCTACCTCTGGCTTTATAAAGGAGCATGGCAGGAGTGGAACGTGGACGAAATCGAAATGGCGATACCGATGAGTCCTGAACAGGTGCGCAAAAAGCGTTATGGTATTTTCATTCACCAGTCACAAAAAGATTCTGTACCCTTCCAGGGCAGTGATGAGAGAGAGTTCTGGCAGCGGGCTGAAGAGCGCAACGCCAACACCGCAGATTTGTATGCCAAATTAGGACTGACCAAGTATGCTGCAATGGAAGCATTTGTGAGGTGGCACTATTAGAGGGTGTGAAATATTTCAGAAGTAGGAAAAAAGAAAGTATCTCAAAAGATCGTCATTGCGAGGAGTGAAGCGACGAAGCAAACTCATTAATCGAACCACAAAAAACCCAAATTGAGATTGCTTCTCCGCCGCGATGAACTGAAATGTCCATATTTTTCCATTGTGGCGGATCGCAATGACCAGACTACTTCGCTTTGTTCATCGCAGTGACCAGCATTCTACATTTGACAGCCTACTTTTTTGATTATATATGTCGTCTATCCAATATTAATTTACAATGATCTCATCTGCGAAAAGCCACGCCGGTTTTCCTTCACCGGGATGACCTTGCGGGCATACTCCGAGGTTCTTAGCTGTTATCCTGATATAACGACATTCCGTGGGAGGAAATGAAACTTTGAAATCTTTAATGATTGAATTTTTATCGTCGGCAGAAATTGTATTGTCAGTCTGCCCCATCTTCACAAACTGTACTCCATCAGTTGATACTTCTACCTCGAGGTATTTTGGCAGAAATATCCAATCGCTGTACCGTTGCAGAAATCCTGCCGTTACATCATGAATGATAGTTGGTTGAGGCATTTCAATCGTAGCTACCAGGTCACTACCAGAAAACCCATGCCAGTAGCGGTTTACAGCATGCCTGCCCCTGATGCCATCTGTCAGGGAATTAGGTCCGTTAGCCGGATAATACCTGCTGACAGGGAATTTATATTTCACTTCCAGGCCGGATACTTTGTCTTTCACAAACGACTGATCAGACGGCCCCTTACTTTTGACAATACCATTGACGGCAACTACGGCTCTTATCATCACAGACGTATCAATTGAAATCGGACCACTGTAAACTTTGGAACTTGCGGATGGATAGCTCCCGTCAGTAGAATAATAAATAGTACCTCCGGGAATTTCTGAACTTAATGATACAGTCAGGTTTCCCTGCTTAGCCTCCGGAGTAAATGTAACATTGTAATTTCCTTCGCAGTAATGATACCCCTTCTGGTCAAACACCCTGAACTGTTGCTGCACACGCTGATAAAAATCATCATAATTTTTTTCGGAAAGCGGAGTCCAAACCGCTTCAGCCAGTGCCAGCATGCGTGGCAGAATCATGTACTCCACATGCTCATGACTGCTGATCATTTCTGCCCACAGGTTAGCCTGGGCGCCCAGTACATATTTCGATTCTTCTGCATTGAGGTCTGGCGGAATGGGATTGTAATCATACACCATCTTCAATGTGTTCATACCGCCAAACGCAACGGGTTCTCCTTCGGGTCCCGCCTGGTAATGGTCAAAATACAATGGCTCTCCCGGTGTCATTACTACATCATGATGCATTCTTGCGGCAGCAATCCCACCACTGATTCCTCTCCAGCTCATTACTGTTGCTTCGGGTGCCAGTCCTCCTTCCAATATTTCATCCCACCCGATCAACTTTCTGCCATGACTTACCAAAAACTTTTCCATCTGCCTGATAAAATAACTCTGCAATTCATTGACATCTTTCAGATGTTCTTTGCGCATCAGTCGCTGGCACGATGAGTCTTCGGTCCATGCAGTTTTATCTACTTCATCGCCTCCAATATGAATGGTTGTTGAAGGAAATAATTTCATCACTTCGGTGAGTACATCCTTCATAAAAGTATAAACGCTGTCTTTGCCCACACAAAGCGTGAATGAATAATCTTTGGGATAAATTCCACCTGTGATCATTGTCTGAGGCTTGCCGCTGCATGACAGGTATGGATATGCGGTAATAGCTGCTCCCGAATGCCCCGGCACATCCAATTCTGGAACAATCGTAATGTTTCGTTGTTGTGCATACTTCACAATATCCTTCACCTGCTCCTGCGTGTAATAACCGCCGTAGGTATTAGGCTCACCTGGTTTGGACGCTTCCGACATTCCCCAGGATATCCCTCTCCTGTCTGCTCTCCAGGCTCCAACCGATGTGAGTTTCGGATATTTTTTTATCTCAAGACGCCATCCCTGGTCATCAGATAAATGCCAATGAAATGTATTCAGCTTATAAGTACTCATAAGGTCGATGTACTCTTTGACGGTATTGGGAGTGAAGAAGTGGCGTACGACATCCAGATGCATTCCGCGCCATTTAAAATGTGGATAGTCTGTGATTTCCAAAGATGGTACCTGCATTGCAGCATTGGTTCTCTCCTGCGGCAACAACTGGATGATTGATTGAACTCCATAAAAAATTCCTTTGGGAGAATTTGCTGATACAACAATTGATTTTGATGTTACAGACAATGTGTATCCTTCATCTCCTATCCCGGCAATTTTCTTCAGTACAAAAGAAATGGACTTAACATGCTTCGCATTTTGAGGCAAGTTGATTCCTGAAACATCTTTCACAAAGGAAGAAAAGAAAGATGCAGTCTGACGAAGAGCGACAACTTTAGCATCATACTTTAAACTTGTATGGTTATCTATCTTGAAATATCCATTCCCCACCTCCATCTTCACCGGCTTTGGAATGATGGAAACAGTTTGAGACCATCCGACCAATGGGAACAATAAGAGTAACAGAAAGTACAATCGACGCATAATTTGTTCAGTTTAAAATAGGAATATCAGAGAACCTTTGTATTACCACCTTCAGAAAGAGCGAGGCTCAGTGGTTTATTTGTTTTCCAGTTACCATTCGTAAAGTCAGGGAATGGAATCGACTTAGATTGATGCGCTACCGACCACTCGCTCAGTGGAGTAACTACACTCCAGGAGGCAGCATCATATACATCCTGCTCGATAGGGATTCCATTCCTCAGGCAATCTATCAATCTCCATTGCATGATAAAGTCCATACCACCGTGTCCACCAATTTTCTTTGCCAACTCTCCTACCCTTCTTACTATTTCCGGGGTGTATTTATCCTGAAGTAGTTTCATGTCCGCATCACTCAACCAATCTTCTCCTTTTGAAATCCTTGCCGGTGCTGGATATTTCCGACACGAAGCTTCAGTACCTGTCAGCAAATGAACTCTCGAATAAGGTCGTTGAGAAGATACGTCGTGATATATTGTAATTGTTTTTCCCTTATTTGTCCTGATGTTCGTAACATTCATATTACCCCGGTATTTCTTTCCGGTAAATTGCTTGAAGAATGAATCTTTCTGTGCAAGTTCATCTGCTTTCTTTGCCATTGAAAAATCATTACTTGAAGTGGAAGACATGAACTCCATTCTGTCTCCGCGGTTTTCATTCAACGCCTGGCACACAGGGCCTAATCCATGTGTTGGATACAGGTTACCGTCGCGATAATTTTCTTTCAATCTCCACATATCATAATAACCATTCTTATCAAAATTGAGCCCCAGTAAGTCATGCAGGTAAGCTCCTTCTGCATGCACCAATTCACCGAAATAGTTATCCCGCGCCATATTCAGTGTGAGCAATTCGAAGAAATCGTAACAACAGTTTTCGAGCATCATACAATGACGACGTGTCTGCTCTGACGTGAGCACCAAATCCCAGCACTCCTGTATTGTTTTGGCAGCAGGTACTTCTATAGCCACATGCTTTCCGGCTTTCATCGCATACACAGCTTGAGGTACATGCAGCGCCCATGGAGTGGCAATGACGATCAGGTCTATGTCATTGCGATCACACATTTTCTTCCATGCATCCTCTGTTCCGGAATAAAGATCTGGTTTATGCTTTGTATTCTTCAGCATTGCGAGGGCTGCTGCAGCCTTTTCTGGACGTATATCGCATAAGCCTTTAATCTCTACTCCCTCGACATGACTCATGCCATTGACATGAGTAGGCCCACGCATACCCAGTCCAATAAATCCAACCCTTACAGTCTCAAGAGCCGGCGCCGCATAACCATTCATGTTAAACCTCTCAGCCCTGGGAGGAGTAATCAATGGGGCAGCCTCAGCAAGTGATTGTCCAAAAAAAGTATCAGCAAAAAATGCTGCGGATGTCAATCCGGTTAATTTAAGAAAGTCTCTTCTTTTACTCATGGATGTGTTTTTGATAATGATATAATCAGGAGGAATCAACCAAATTTAATACTAATTATCCTGTAAAACTCATGCAAACGATTGTTTCATTTTAATCTGTAATCAGGCGATTCAAAAATGGGTTAACTTTAGAAAAAAAGCGTTATGAAGCTGTTTTTTATCTTTTCTATTTTGGGTATCATTCAAAATAATTTACCAGGCAAAAGTCCTGTTGAAGGAGCATGGATACATCATGAAAAAAATATAACAACAGTCTTACTTTTTTGTGATGGTTATTTTACATCTGCCCGATATACAGATACTTCGTTTATTGAAACATCAGGAGGGCCTTATTTTGTGGATGATAATCGGCTTCACGTAAAAGAGGAATTCAACTCGGCAGCAAAAAACCTGTCTGACCGTCATTTGCAATTTAAATTGCAAAATGAGGAGTTATTGTTTCCAGACAGGAATCTGAGTTTCGAGAGAATGGATTCTAATGAAGGTGCGTTGTCCGGAGTATGGAAAATCACAAAACGAATGCAGGATGGCCAATTGATTCCTATACATCAAACAGGAACCCGGAAAACACTTAAAATCCTTACCGGCAAACGGTTTCAGTGGTTTGCAATTGACCCTGCGTCCAGTACTTTTTCCGGAACAGGCGGCGGCACCTATACATTCAAAGACGGCAAGTACACAGAAAATATTGAATTCTTTTCTCGCGACGCATCGCGTATTGGAGCGTCTTTGTCATTTGATGATCATCTCGAGAACGGTGAATGGCATCATACAGGACTCAGCAGTAAGGGAGCAAAGATTTACGAAGTATGGGGAAAGGTAGTACAATAGGAATCAATAGTCACTTTCTTGCTTTTTCAATGAATGGCATCACTACTTTCTCCATTATTCTGTAAGCATCCAGATTAACATGAACTCCATCACCAGAATACTTTTCTGGTAATCCTTTATTTTCATCAACCAGGGGTGAATAATAGTCTGCTACATCAATGTTATGTATTTTACTATACTCCCTGATCCAGGTATTAAGTTCGCTGACCATAGCAGCGGGGTTCATATTGTCCCGCCAGGGAATCCTGTTAGATGGTAAAAGTGTACAGAGGATGACTTTGATTCCGGATGCTTTTGCCAGTTGTGCCATACTCTCCAAATTGTCTGTAATCATTTTCAGCGTTGAAGGACCGGTGTTGCCTGCTATATCATTGATACCGGCAAGAATAACCACAACAACGGGTTTCAGGTCAATCACATCCTGGCGAAAACGTAATAACATCTGAGGTGTGGTCTGCCCTCCTATTCCCCTGTTGATCAGGTTGTACTTTTGGAAAAAAGCAGTATCAGTTTTCAACCATTGTTCTGTGATAGAGTTGCCAATAAACACAACTCTTTTTTCTCCATGCTTCGGTGCGCCCAATTGAGCATTCTCTTCCCTGAATCTGGAAAGATTGGGCCAGTCCTGAGCTACCATCACATCAGAAAATAATATTGTCATAAAGAAGAGGGATAAATATTTCATCCGGATAGTTTGTAAAGATCAACTTTCAACAAGATTGTGAAATAGTTTTTTCAGTTCGATCTCCGGGTCTTCACAAAAACCAGGATGCACCTCTGAGACCTGGACTACAGCACTCCGCTTTGCAGTAAGCCACCTGAACCGCTCTGCAGGCAACAAGGATCCGATAGGTCCTGAATGCTTATGTCCGCAACATACCAATTCAAATCCCTTTAGCACACGGTTGATTTCATCAATATCCACCTGGGCGTCAAGCATCAATATTTTATTTGAATTGACCTCGTATTTCAAACCCAAAAAGACTGCATCGCGGCAATAGAGAATCACACCTGCATTGACATACTCTCCACGCTCTACGCGCGGCATAATACGAATGACAGCATATTCATATAATAGCTTCCCGGGCATGAATGGCATGTTGAGTGAATGTATGTGAATGTTCCAGTCGTTGCATCAAAAATTGCGCATAAGCATTTCTGTTAGCTTCAGCAGAATCAAATGGGGTATCTGTTATCAGCCATTGATCAGGTATGCTGGCGACCAGGTCTTGTATCAGGTCAGGAGTGATTTGCTCCTTACACGAGCGATCGGCCTCCCACAGTTCTGACGCAAAAGGCAGAAGCACATGATCCTTCACTAATTCGAATGGCTTTGATGCCTTCTCTAAATAATTATTCCAGCTATGATGAAAATAAAAAGCAGCTCCATGATCGATTAGCCACAATTCCTTATTCCACCATAGCATGTTGGTATTCTTTGGTGTACGATCTACATTGTTGATCAGGCAATCGAGCCACACAATCTTGGAGGCAAGCAAAGCTTCGGGTTGAATCACCACCGGATCAAATGTAGCAGCGCCTCTCAAAAAATGAAGCCCAAGATTCAGGCCCGTACTTGCTTTGAGCAAGTCCTGTATTTCTTCATCAGGCTCTGTCCTTCCGAATGCTTCATCAACGGAGGCAAATACAATTTCCGGGACTTTGAGTCCAACAGCCCTTGCCAATTCACCGCCCAGCAGTTCTGCAATAAGAGCTTTCGGCCCCTGCCCTGCTCCTCTGAATTTGATCACATAAAGAAAATCATCATCTGCCGATGCAATGGCAGGAAGAGAACCGCCCTCACGAAGCGGCGTAATGTATCTCGATACCTGAACTTTTCTGATGGATTCTTCCCGATTGAACATGATACTGCAAACATACAATATGGAAGATCAACATTACACTACACCTTCATTTTTTCAAAATAGTTATCTCACAGTTGTTGAAAACCAAAGTGCTGGTTATGAATCGTACTACCTTATAAAAATCAAAAAAAATTGCGTCGTAAAGACGCAATTTTCAGTATCAAATATTTCGTGATTCCTATTTCAACTTTACTACTTTCTTCGTGTCAAGCACTTTACCGTTTACCCTCAAAGTAACAAAGTACACTCCTTTCGCATAACGTACAAAGTTTATTTCTTCTTTTGCTGTAATTCCTGAGTTGTAAGTAATAACTTTTCTATCAAGAGTTCTGCCATTTCCATCTGAAACAACCATCTCAATTTTTCCATTGGTCTTGACACCTGAAATTTCCAGAGTTGCTACATCCTGAGTAGGGTTAGGATACACATTTATAATACTCAGCTGAGCTTCTCGCTGTGCGTTTACAGTCAACTGCATTGTATCTCTTCCAATAGCCCCTTCATTATCTGTAACGATCAGTTGAAACAGGTAAGTACCCGCAATAAAATTATTGACCTCAGTAGAAGCACTTTCGCTGGAAACGATCGTCGCGACAGATGGCCCGGATATCTGAGTCCACTGGTACTTCACCACATTGCCATCCACATCAGTACCGCTACCTTTTACCACTAATGAATTCGTTGGCAAAGTAACCGAAATATCCTGACCTGCATCAGCAACAGGTGGCTTATTGGAAGGTTTTAATACTGTAACTTTTACAACATCTGAAGCAATTGCACCTTTATCATCAGTAACCTTAAGTTGAAATTCATAGACACCCTCAGTTAATCCTGAAATATCGGTTACCGGCGAAGCAGCATTTACAATATTGTATGAGGACGGCCCGCTTTGCCTGATCCACTGGTATGAAACAATACTACCATCCGGGTCGCTACCGCTACCTGAAAGTTTGGTCGAGTTGACTGGTAAAGTAATCGTAACATCTGCTCCTGCATTTGCTACAGGCGGCTCGTTTGCAGGAGGGTTCACCGTTACTTTCATCACATCCGCTGCGATAGCTCCTTTATCATCTGTCACTGTAAGTTGGAATTCATAGACACCTTCTGACAAGCCCGAGACATCGGTTACCGGCGAGGCAGCATTTACAATGCTATATGAATTCGGCCCACTGGTTTTTACCCATTGGTAGGAAACAATTTTACCATCAGGATCACTGCCACTGCCTGAAAGTGAGGTTGTATTCGTTGGTAAAGTGATGTTCCTATCCGGGCCAGCATTTGCAGTCGGCGCTTTATTCGGAGCTGCATTCACGGTTACTTTCACAACATCTGCAGCAATTGCTCCTTTATCATCTTTAACTTCCAGTTGGAATTCATAAACCCCTTCCGTCAATCCGGAAACATCAGTCGCAGGAGAGGTAGCATTTACAATATTGTATGAAGCAGGGCCGCTTATTTTGGTCCATTGGTAGGA
Organism: Chitinophagaceae bacterium; assembly: GCA_039811325.1. Classification (GTDB taxonomy): domain Bacteria; phylum Bacteroidota; class Bacteroidia; order Chitinophagales; family Chitinophagaceae; genus Ginsengibacter. The sequence continues at coordinate 10,558 of JBDHYH010000125.1, forward strand.
AGTAATATTACCATCCTCATCTGTTCCACTACCTGATAACGAAACAGTGCTCGAAGGCAATGTTATCGTCTGGTCCGTACCTGCATTTGCAACAGGTGGTTTATTCCCTGCAGGGTTCACAGTCACCTTAACTACATCAGTAGCAGTGGCTCCTTTGTTATCAGTTACCGAGAGTTGGAATTCATAAACACCTGCTACCAATCCGGAAACATCAGTTGCTGCCGTTGCAGGACTCACAATACTAAAGGTCGACGGTCCACTTATTTTAGTCCACTGGTAAGATACTATTGTTCCATCTTCATCGCTGCCACTTCCGGCGAGAGAAGCAGTACTTACTGGTAGTGTGATAATTCTATCCGGCCCTGCATTTGCCACAGGAACTTTATTTGGGGCTTCATTTACAGTTACCTGTACTGTATCTTTGCTAACTGCTCCTTCATTATCAGTCACAGAAAACGTAAACAAGTA
>JBDHYH010000126.1:0-11019 GCA_039811325.1 Chitinophagaceae bacterium
GGATCGGTAGTTCAGTTGGTTAGAATGCTGCCCTGTCACGGCAGAGGTCGCGGGTTCGAGTCCCGTCCGGTCCGCACAAAGCCTCACAAAAGTGAGGCTTTGTCATTTATACCTTATTACGTTTGCAACAAAAAAAAGCGAATAGGAGCAACACAACCAACTAACTGCAGTGGGGAGCCTCAATTAATTGTAGAGGGCTCGAGCATTCACTGACTTGGGTGTCTCGATACAGTCAGTTTATCACCAGAGATCAATCAGATAACCTCTGCCTTATATCCCGCGCGCGCTACTGCGGCTATCACATCGGATTCAGAAACTCCTTCTTTGGAAACCTTTAATATCTTTTTGGGATTTTGAGTATCTACTTTCCAATTGTCTGATCCGAATGCTTCATTCAATGTAGGTGTTACTTTTTCAATGCATGATCCGCACATAATGTTTGTCTTTACTGATACTTCTTTCATGATTATTATAATTATTGTTATTGATTTTTTATTGGTTACAATTTCATCCGTTTCAATCTCAGGCTGTTGGTTACCACGCTCACACTGCTCAGCGCCATGGCTGCACCTGCTATCATCGGGTTCAGCAAAAATCCGTTGATTGGGTATAATATTCCCGCTGCTATGGGAATTCCGATCACATTATAGATAAATGCCCAGAACAGGTTCTGACGAATGGTGCGCACTGTTGCCCTTGATAAGTGTATCGCTTTGGGAATCTTATTGAGGTCAGAAGAAATAATGGTCATCTTCGCCACATCTATTGCAATATCGCTTCCCTTGCCCATTGCGATGCTGACATCTGCCTGTGCCAGGGCATTGCTGTCATTGATACCGTCACCTGCCATCGCTACTACCTTTCCCTGCTTTTGTAGTTCCTTTATGAAATCTGACTTATCAGCAGGCATCATCCCTGCTTTGAAGTGTGCGATATTCGCTTGCTGAGCAATTGCCTTTGCTGTAGCTTCATTATCACCGGTGAGCATATACACCTCTATCCCTTCGTCCTGCAAAGCCTGCACAGCTACTACTGAAGTTGGTTTGATCTGATCTGAAATCGCTATTGCAGCCAGTGCATTGTTCTGATCTGCCAGCCATATTACTGTTTGCGCATTGGCCAGCCATTGATTGGCTGCATCCTGCAATTCGTTTTCTATCTGAATGTTATTTTCCTGAAGCAGGGCAGGGCTTCCCAATAAATATCGGTTATGGTTATACGAAATGCTGACTCCTCTGCCTGGTAAATTTTCAAAATCGTGTACGGATACTGCCCGGGCATTTTCATTCTTCAAATAACGAACTATGGCCTGTGCTAACGGATGTTCTGATAATTGTTCGATACTGAAAACCAAATCAATTACCTCTTTCTTGTTTACTGATTTTCCGAATTGTACCGCGGCCACTTCAGGCTTTCCTTCGGTGATGGTGCCTGTCTTGTCAAGGACGATGGCATTTATTTTTTTTGATAATTCAAGACTCTCTGCATCTTTTATCAATATTCCATTCTCCGCACCCTTGCCCATTCCGGCCATGATCGCGGTAGGGGTAGCCAATCCCAGCGCGCATGGGCAGGCGATCACCAATACAGTTACCAATGCAAGCATTCCCTGCGTCAATGCATTTTCGCCTCCGGCGATTACCCAGATGACCAGGCTAAGTATTGCAATTATTAATACAACGGGGACAAATATTGCCGCAATCTTGTCAACTAAATTTTGAACCGGCGCCTTGCTTCCCTGCGCATCCTGCACCATGCGGATGATCTGGGCAAGTAAAGTATCTCCACCTACTTTTTCTGCTTTGAATTGAAAACTTCCTGACTGGTTGATGGTACCGGAAAACACTTTTGCTCCGCCAATTTTCTCAACAGGTATCGGTTCGCCGCTGATCATGCTCTCATCTACAAAAGAGTTTCCCGAAACAACGACACCATCCACTGCTATTTTTTCTCCGGGTCTTACCACGATGATATCTCCAACATTGATTGAAGCAATAGTAACCTCGTGCTGATGTCCTTCCTGGTTGATAATTGTTACCGACTTTGGCTGCAGCCCAATTAATTTTTTGATGGCTGATGATGTATTGCCTTTTGCTTTTTCTTCCAGCATTTTACCGAGAAGAATAAAAGCAATGACAACGGCTGCTGCTTCGAAATACACATGTGCTTCCAATCCTTTGCTACTCCAGTATTGGGGAAACAAAGTATTGAATACACTAAAGATATATGCAACGCCGGTACTCAATGCGACCAATGTATCCATGTTAGCCAAACGGTGCTTCGCCTGCTTCCACGCACCAACGAAAAACTGGCGACCAAACACCAGAACTACCGGTGTAGCAAGTATCCACATCATGTAATTCGCATACGGGATGTGCATGAATACCATTGCTATCAGCACCAAAGGAATTGAAAGAGCTATTGCACCAATGGTTCTCTTTTTAAGAGATTCAAATTTCTTACGATGCACATCTTCCAGTACTTCATTGGTGTCTTCTGATTCATCGATCATCAGGTCGTAACCTACATTTTGCAAAGCAGCTTTCATTGCATGAGGATTAGTGATGGTAGGCACATATTCTACCTGTGCGGTAGCATTGGCATAATTCACATTTGACTGGATGACACCGGGCAAATTTTCTAATGTAGATTGTGAACTCACGGCACAGGATGCGCAACTCAAATTCAGTACAGGAAAAGTCTTTTTCACTGTTGCTACACCATATCCAAGATCACGGATCGCTTTGACTGCTTCTGTGATTGCTTCATTGCCATCGGCCGAGGTGATCACTGCTCTGTTGTTGTTCAACTCTACTTTGTGAGAAGTAATACCCTGAACCCTTTGCAAACCTTTGTCCACGATGAGTGCACAATGTTCACTATCCACTCCCGAAAGAGGAAGGATGATATCTTCGGATGTATTTACTGAATTTTTCATGACACAAATTTCGCACAACTAAAATCCCATTGCATACACAATTCTGGAATAATTGTATATGTAATGGGATTATCAAAAAAAAAGTGACCCGGTTATTTTGCTGAATAAGTTTTAACAATAAATGCTTTCACATTATCGTGCAATTGCTTCAGCGATTCCTGGTGCAGATACACCATATGACCTGACATGTATTTGTGGTATTCAATATTCTTCTGCAATTCCTTTGGCATGGGCAAATGGTGCATTTCATAAACACCTTCAAAGTAAGGAGTACCCAAATCAAAGTATCCCATGTTCAGCATCACTTTCATATTCGGATCATAGATCATGGCCTGGGCCAGGTCATTCATTACATTTGGAAATCCAACATAGCCCCTTCTCTTGAAATCCCAGGAGCCTACATTACCAAATGTTTTATAGCTCAGGTTTTCTCCAAAGTGCAATTGATTTCTGACATAGTTATTGAAGGTGGAAGTAAATGCCGGTGTAATGTAGGAATCCATTGGATCATACTCAGGCTCTCCACCCAGTGGATCAAATGCATCACCTGCATAGCGGCTGTCGAGTCTGCCTGTAATTTGTGAACTATCACCCAGCAGGTTCTTCTCGAATACTGGCCCTGAAATACGAAGGCTTCCTTTCTCAATCAATGATTGGTCCAGGCCGGTGTATTCATGCAATTTCTTTGCAATTTTATGAAATGTGGCGTCATCAAGCGTAGCGCCTTTGGCCAATGCGAGTGTATAATCTGTAAGCGCAAAATTCTCCACTTCTTTCAACAATGATTCGAGGTCTTTGTTTTGATTGGGTAGTTTATGATGATACCACGCTGTAGCAGTGAAAGAGGGGAGGAGTAATACATAAGGAATGTCTGATCCAACATTAGAAGATGCCAGTTCAGACATGTTGCTGTACGATAATAACTGTGATAGAAGAATCACACCATTGAGTGCAATTCCTCTGTCCTGCAACATGCGGGAAACTACTGCAGACCGGAACGTACCATAGCTCTCTCCGAAAAGATATTTTGGAGAATTCCATCTGTCATTTTCGGTAACGAATTGCTGAATGAAATCTGTGAATGCTTTACCATCCTGGTCTATTCCAAAGTAGTCTTTTCCTTCTCCTGCACCTCCACGTGCTTTTGTGACTACCTCCCCAAAGCCTGTGCCCGGTGCATCAATAAAGACTAAATCACTTGCGTCAAGCAGGCTGTAGTCATTGTTGACCGTTTTAAATGGGGCACTGGTCCTGCCTTCTTCGCTGATATAAACTTTCTGAGGCCCGAAGCAACCCATGTGCAGCCAAATGGTAGCGCTGCCGGGCCCTCCGTTGTAAATGAATGTGATGGGTCTCTTACTCTTGTCGGCTCCTGTTTTGAAATAAGCGACGTAAGACATAGCAAGAACAGGTGTGTCAATCGCATTTCTGAGCACCAGTATTCCTGCTTTTGCTTCATAAGATATGGACTGTCCATCTACCGTGACTGTTCCATTGGTCGTGGATGATTGGGAATATTTATAACTGAAAGGAGTATTTAAAGGTGTCGGAGGTACTGTGGCATTTACAGTAATAGTTGCTTTTTCTTTCCGCTGAGCGAAAGTGATAGAATTTGCCAGAAGCATCATCATACAAAGGATTAATAATTGCTTACTCATTTTTTATTTATCGTTTAAAGGTTTAAGGTTTATAGTTTCTGAAGCCTGTTTGTTTATAAATTGGAAAAGGCAAAACGTTTAATGTTTTGCCTTTTTTGAAATATGATTTAATCCACTCCTCCTTTACGTGTAGGAGCGCGCATTTCCGGCCATTTACCAGGTGCGCCTGTAAATGGGCTTATGGGCAAAACTGATTTTTCGCGGTTGAAGAATTGAGGGTCTTCACTTGCCATGTAAATCAAAATGGCAGCCAGGATTACATTTTTCTGAACGTCATCGAAAACAATTTTGTCGTAGGTATCAAGGTTCGTGTGCCATGTGTCAGTAAAATATGCCCAACTCAAACTACTCAGAGAAAAACCCGGTGCACCTGCTGCTACAAAAGATGCAAAATCAGAACCACCACCACCCGGTGAACCGGGGAAAGTAGATTTTATTTCTCCACGAATACTGTCGGGCACGGCTTCAAGCCATCTTTGAATGTATTCATAAGAATAGAGAAACCCCTGGCCTGAAATATCCTGCACACGTCCGGTTCCGTTGTCCTGGTTAAACAAAGCCTGCAATCCTTTAATCACCTCCGGATGATCTTCCACAAACGCACGTGAACCATTTAGTCCCTGTTCTTCACTTCCCCAGTGACCAACCAAAATGGTTCGCTTTGGATTTGGGTAATATTTTTTCAGCAGACGCATGGCTTCCATCATTACCAGCGTGCCGGTGCCGTTGTCGGTAGCGCCTGTAGCGCCATCCCATGAATCAAAGTGGGCAGAGAGCATCACATACTCATTCGGCTTTTCAGTTCCTTTTATTTCTGCTACCGTATTGAATGTAGGCTGCATGCCGGTTTCACGGCTGTCGGCCCTGATATTCATTTTCACAGGAGAACCATTTTCTATCAACCTGTACACAAGCCCGTAATCTTCCAAAGCGATATCAACTGTAGGGATTGTTTTCGTGTAAGCGCCAAATATTTTGTCGGCCCCCAATGCCTTGCTCCAGTTGTTGGTGAGGATGCCTGCGGCGCCGGCTTTTTCTAAAGCCACAGGTAATGTGCGCGAAGAATATCCCGCCTTGCGCAGGCGGCTGTTCCATGCCTTTGTCAGTTCATCACGTTCATCATGCATTTTCTTAATGGAGTTTTCTGTTCCATATTCTTTCCAGTTGGCATCAGACCTTCCTGTTGGTTGTTCCATGCTGATCATCACAAATTTTCCTTTTACAGAAGACATCCATTTCGTGTATGCAATACTGTCATCCAGGTCGGGAAAGATCACTACATCAGCTGTTACAGTTTTTCCTTTGGTACCAGGACTCCAGGCCAGTTGCATTCCCTGCAAAGTTTTTACCCAGGGAGCTATCATGTCTATGTGAGTGATGCCTCTTTCCCATCCGCGCCATTCGCCCCATTTCTCATTTCTCGCATCCACTCCCCAACTCTTATACTTCGCAACAGCCCAGTCATGTGCCTGTTGCATTTTGGGAGAGCCTACCAGGCGCGGTCCGATTTTGTCCATCAGTTCATGCGCTATTTGTTTGAGTTGTGAATGGCTGGTCTCCTCATTGATCATGTTTTGGATGACGGGATTCACAGCTTTCTTCGGACGCTGGAAATTTGGGAATTGTGCCGTCGCCGCAATTCCCAGAAACAAAAACAGGGTAAGTGTAAATGAAAGTCTTTTCATAATGCTGAAGTTTTGAATGATAAGGTTCTAAGATACGATGCGTTGACGATACGGCATTAACTTTGTGATAAATGGTTCTACTTATAAAATCTTTTCAAACATGAAAGAGAAAGTTGCTATCAAAAGAGTGTATGAAACACCCGTAAAGACAGACGGATTCAGGATACTGATCGACAGGCTGTGGCCACGTGGCCTTTCGAAAGAGACTGCAAGTGTAGATCTCTGGCTAAAGGAAATAGCCCCCTCCACCGGGTTGCGGCAATGGTTTGGACACGACCCTGAAAAGTGGAAGGATTTTCAGAAAAGGTACCGTGAGGAATTAAAAGGCCACAAAGAGGAAATGAAAATCCTGAAAGAAAAAATTGCTGAAGGAATAGTTACACTGGTTTATGCAGCAAAGGATGAGGAGCACAATGATGCTGTGGTGCTACAGCAGGTATTAGAGAAATGAATCTTTATTTTGCACAGGAAAGTTGTGTAATCCTAATTGTTGGCACAAGGAAGACATGACATCTATCCTGCTAAAATATTCGCCTTCAATTTCTGAAGTCTTTATAGCTTCTGCGAGTAAAATCTGCAACAAAATATCTTCCCGTTCAGCCGGTTTAAATCCCTGTATTAAGCCATTTAATTCACCAGCCTGTAATGTAAATGCTTGTACCTGCTCTATAATTCCTTTGCCGTCAAATTTAAAATCAGGAAAGTTTTTGTGTTGCCAAATGTACTTCATGGCGCTGTATTCAAATATAATTGGCTCAAATATATGAATTATTTGAGCCAATTAGAACTTTTATTCGGCTCATTCCATGGTAAATATTGAGCCGGTTAGAAAATCTAATCGGCTCACACCGGCACTGTTTTAATTTTTCAAACTGCCCATATCAATCACAAACCGGTATTTCACATCACCTTTTTCTAATCTGTCAAATGCTTCATTGATTTGGTTTACCTTGATGAGTTCTATATCAGCAGTAATATGGTGTGCAGCACAAAAGTCCAGTACTTCCTGTGTTTCGCGGATACCACCAATATTGGAACCTGAAAAACTTTTTCTGCCATGCACTACATTGAATGCGCCTACAGGCAAGGGATCCACGGGCAAACCTACCAGCACTAATGAACCATCTACTTTCAAAATATTCAAATAAGCGTTCACATTGTGCTTTGCTGAAACGGTATCTAAAATCATATCAAATTTTGATTGTGCTTTCATCTGGTCCCTGTCGGTAGAGAGTACTACTTCACCAGCGCCCAAACGTTTGGCATCATCCGCTTTGGAAATTGAAGTAGTGAATACAGTTACTTCTGCACCCATTGCTTTGGCTATTTTGATGGCAATATGCCCCAGCCCGCCAATGCCAATGATTCCTATTTTTTTACCCGGACCAACCTTCCAGTGTTTGAATGGTGAATACACTGTAATGCCTGCGCAAAGTATCGGCGCAGCGCTTGCCAGGTCTAATGTTTCGGGAATGTGCACGGCATAGTTTTCATCCACCACAATATTTTCAGAAAAACCTCCGTAAGTAATGCCGCCGGAAATTTTATCAGACGAATTAAATACGATGGTATTGCCGTTTTCACAAAATTGTTCTTCGCCTTCCTGGCAATATTCACATTCGCGGCAGCTATCTACAATACAGCCTACGCCTGTCAAATCGCCCACCTTGAAATTTTTGACGTGGTTACCAAGGGCAGTAACCCTGCCTACAATTTCATGCCCGGGAACAATCGGGTACTTTGTACCGCCCCATTCATCGCGTACTGCATGTAAGTCGGAATGGCAAATGCCGCAATACAAAATTTCAATTTGTACATCGTGGGGTGTAACTTCCCTGCGTCGAATGTTCAAATTTTTCAATGGCACGTCGGCAGCTTCTGTACCAAATGCTTTTACTTGTTTTGTGCTCATAGTAATTTTAATTTTTTTTTAGTTGGGTTTGCTGATTCCCAAATTTTCATTGATATAGTTTTCGGGATGTTGAATAATGCTTGCCACAAATGCTGCAATACTTTTTCGTGAAATAGCTTGTCCTGTTTCGGGTTGTCCTTTTTTGGTTAAAGCATAATCCACTTCATCAGCATTGGTAAACCAATCGGGGCGAAGAATGGTATAATCCAGACCGGAGGCTTCAATAACATCTGCCAATGCTCTATAAGGCTTTAAAACCGGTTTCATTGGCTTTTCATAAATGCCTATTGAACTAATGGCGATAATCCGTTTCACGCCTGTTTCCTGCATGGCTTGTACAATGTTTTTGGTCATTGCTTCCAAATCTCCCGCAAGGTTTACATATACAATCTCCTGGCCTGTTATCGCATTTTTTACATCGCTAAAATTCATTGCGTCTCCTTCAATGATGTTGAGATTGGATGTGTTTGCAATCCGATTTTTATTCCTGGCAAAAAGTGTGAGTGCAATATTACCTTGTTTTTTTAATGTTTCAATCACAACCGTTGCGAGGCTGCCGCTTGCACCTATGATGAGTACTTTTTTCATTTTTACTGCATTTTGATAATGCAAATTTCTGCAAACCAATATAGCCGGTTGTTATACATATTGCGGTTATAATTACCAATTTTACCGATTCCGCTTTTTTTAGGATTACTTTCCGCGCAGTGCCTGCTGCACAAACGCTTCAATATATCTGAGATTGCCGATGAAATGGAATTCAGCAGTCGGTCGTTTTTTACAAGGTATGTGAAGAAGTTGTTGGGGGTTACACCAAGTGAGTACAAGGCTGGGCTGAGGTGAAGGAAAGGTCGCTTTGTGCCTTATTTGTAAGGACAGTTAATAGTATTCTTTAATGTAGTCATAAGCTCTGTTAAATAAATCTTCATCTTTTATTTGATACTTCGTCCAAAGGACTTTTCGTAATTCCCGTTTTACTTCTCTTTCACCAACTGTCGAGTTTTGCCAACCGTCAAAGCGAACCACTCTGACAATTTCGTCTATGTCGTTTACGATCCGTTCTACAATGGCTGGTGTAGTGTCAGTTTTCAATTCAAGAAACAATTCTGTCAATGCGGCTTTGGCGTTTTTCTGCTCTTCTACAGGTTCTACACCTTTTTCTGCTTGCAATGTTTCTTTGGCTAACTGGCAAAGTTCTTTAATGAATTCAATGGAATTAATCAATCCTTTCTCTGCTCTGTCACGTATAGCTTCCAGTCTTTCACTTAGTCGTTTGAATATTGGATTGTTGCCGTGTTTATGCAGTCGGCTAATAAGAATTTTCAATACCTTTTCCGCTTGCTTCGGATCTTTCTTGTTCATTAAGTCGTCAATCACTTCCGCATCCAAAATCATTTCTTCCATGTCCTGATTGATACCTGATACATGAATGTGCTCGTGTATCAATGCTGTGGTTTGTGCACCCAAAGCATGCCACAATAATCTGCCGTTGTCATCAGATGACGGTTTTACGGAAGTATAAACCTGCGACAGCCATTTGTAATCTTTTTCAAATTGATTTAAAACAGGGTCAGGCGATAATGCTTCCCACAACTTTGTCAGGCTGCTGAAATCTTTTGCAAAAGCATCTCTCTTTTCGTTGCTGTTGATACAATCCTGCGCTGCCGAAAGTCCTTCAAAACCTGAAATATTTCTGTCAACGCCTGCAAAATGATTTAAGCATTTTTCCATCCATTCAGGTAACTTATCTTTCAATTCCTGTAGGTTGGTGATCACCAGTTTTACACTTTCTTCATCAAATGCCAGGGCTTTTGCTGTGTCGTCAAATATGCCAAAATAATCTACAATTCTGCCGAAAGTCTTGTTTGGGAACAAACGGTTGGTTCTGCAAATGGCTTGTAACAGCGTATGGTCTTTCAGCGACTTGTCTAAATACATTGTTTGCAAAATTGGTGCATCAAAACCTGTCAAGAGTTTTGCAGTTACAATCAGAAATTTTAGTGGCGAATCAGCATCGTTGAATTTCTCCACCACTTTTTCCTGCTTGTCCTTGTCCATGGCATACTTCTGTTTAAAATCAAAATCATCATTGGCTGATGAGCTGATCACTACTTCGCTGGCTTCGGGGCTAATGAGTTTGTCTAATGCTTCTTTGTATTGCACACAGGCATAACGGTCGGGCGTTACAATCATGGCCTTCAAACCTTCGGGTTCAACGTGTGCTTTGAAATGCGCTACAATGTCGGCGACAATGGTTTTCACCCGTTCTGGCGATTTTAAAAACACCGCCATGTTTGCCGCTTTCTGACTGAGTTTGTTTCGGTCTTCTTCGCTCAGGTCGTTGGCCATTTCTTTAAAGGCTACATCCAACCCTTCTTTGTCAATATGGTAATCCGGAAGGCGTGGCTCAAAGTGCAAAGGCAATGTGGCATTATCCCGGATACTATCCTGAAAAGTATAGCGGCTCATGTAACCTTCGGCATCTTCTTCGGCTCCAAAAGCCCAGAACGTATTCTTATCTGCTTTGTTGATCGGTGTTCCGGTCAGCCCAAACAGAAATGCATTGGGCAAAGCGTTTCGCATTTTCCTTCCCAAATCACCTTCCTGCGTACGGTGTGCTTCGTCCACCATCACAATAATGTTTTCCCGTTTGTTCATGTCGGGATATGCCTCTTTGAATTTGTGCACCATCGTGATGATGATTTTTCGTGTGTCCTGTTCCAGCAGTTTATGCAATTCCTTAATGCTGTCGGTGGTCATCATGTTGGGCACTTCGGCTGTGTTGAACGTGGCGGTGATTTGCGTATCTAAATCTACTCTGTCCAC
>JBDHYH010000127.1:0-10901 GCA_039811325.1 Chitinophagaceae bacterium
AATATGTATCTGCAATTGGCAGCCAAAGGGGCTGATGGCGTAGTAGTGGAATGGCAGGAAACAGCAGGTACAAAAACTTCATGCGTTCTTACCGGCTACAATCAGACGACGCCTTCGTCAGACATCTTTACTGTTCCATCTGGTTATGCAATTCAGGATTTGTCTAATTATTAAATAGAAATAAAAATAAAATTGTCAAAAATGAAAACGATCACAAGTCACGTCATTTGTCCGCTCTTGATCAGGACTCTGAACATTTTCTGCAGAAAAGATTCAGATTCAATAACGACAACTGCAGCATACAGAATTTCGCCATTGAATTATTTCTTTACTAAAATCACCTGTCCTCCCAAAGGCGAATACAGGGATAGTCTTTAATTTTATACAACGATTTAAATGTTTGAAAGTAATCTTCTTCAATATTGTATTATGGGTAGTTAGCATCGCAGCTAATGCACAAACGTTTCCCGATATAAAATTCAGTCACCTTACAGAAAATGATGGCCTCTCCAGCCGTAGCGTCACTTCAGTGACACAGGACGGGAATGGCATTATCTGGGTTGGGACTAACAATGGTTTGAACAGATTTGATGGATATGGGTTTGCAAAATTCTACTCAAGCCCTTATGATCATCATTCAATCACCGCAAATGGAATTGAAAATATATGCAGCGATCATGATAATCAACTTTGGATTATGACATTAGCAGGAATCTGCCGATTTGATATTGCCTCTCAGAAAGCAACCCGATTCAGGCAAAGTGGAAATGTACCGCTTCCATTCAGGATAAATGACGGATCTACTTTTTGGTTTGATAAGGGGAATACTTTACCATACATCATTTCTCAGACAGCCTTATATCATTTTACAAGTAAGGATCATTACCAGAAGATTCAAAATGGCCTTACTCCTTTTAGTTATAAAGGATTTAGTTTTTCAGCATATCAAAAGATTGTAGAAGATAAGAAAGGCCAGCTTTGGGCATTCAGGCAAAACAAGATTTTCAGGATCAACCAGGTTTCAAAGAAAGTTGAAAATGAATATCCATGTCCTGATCAGGATATAAACATTTATGACATTGTATTCGACAGCAGCAACCGTTGTTGGGTGAGCTCATGGGCAAGTGGGCTCTACACATTCATTCCCGGTCAAAATAAATGGATCAAATTCCCCATTGACAAACCTACAGGTGGCCCCATCAAGTATGGAACAGAATGGAAATTTCGTAACCGCACATTCCTTCTATTTGCTATCTCAAGTCCGGGCCTGTTGTGCATTGATGAAAAAACGTTGCAATTTCATATTTACCCTGTTATCGGATCAGTAGGAGATGTCAATGCACCTTTCGTGGACCGCCAGAATATATTGTGGGTGCCTACTTCAAATGGACTGTATTATTATTCTCCATCAACAAGCCTCTTTGATATCATCCCTATCGTATCAGCAGATTCGAAAAACGGAAAGGATCCCATTACTACAAGGGTTGTCTATGGTATGAAGGAAGAAAAAAGCGGTTATTGGATTTCGCTGAGGTATATAGGTGGCATTCTTCATTATAACTCCAAATGGAAATTTGAAAATGCAGTGCCAGATCTCTTGAAATCGTTTGGTAATGCTTTTGATGACCAACTTGCCACTACGCGCGAAGGTTTTGATTTCCAACAAATGGGAAATACCATTTTCGTAACTACAGAATGGGGTATAATGACCATTAACCTTGCAAATGGTAAGCGGGAAATTTACCAGTATCCCGGCGCCAGCCACATCATGCGGCTCCGTACAATCGTACCTGAAAATGATCAGAAATGGTGGATCCGTTCTTTTGACCAGGGTGTGTTTTTGTTTAATCCTCAAAAACGCAAGTTCATCCGGCAATACAAAATTGGAGGCGTAAACTCCAACCCAATGCCGAATGCCAATTACATGATTCGGGATATTAAAGGAAGAATATTTGTATCCACGACTTCGGGACTATATCAATATCACAATGACAAAGATTCTTTCCTTCGTATAGTACCCAAAGGCAGATTAATCATTGGCACTATGCTGATGGGAATTGCAAATGATAACAACGGGATTATCTGGATAGGTACAGATAATGGCCTGGTGGCATTTGATCCTGATTCCGGAAAGGTGGTAAAGACTTTTTCAGAAAATAATCGGATCGGGTTGGTCCAGCGCATTACTATTGACAGCAACCAAAATGTCTGGTTCAACAGTAATGCCGGATACTGGTGCTGGCTTCGAAACAGGAACAGGATCATTCAATTCAAGTTCAGTGCCGGGCTTCCTTTAAATGATGGAGGTATGTTTTATACCACGCGAGAGGGTGGTGTTTATGCTGGCGGCAACGGTGCGGTAGTCCGGTTTTACCCCGACCGGTTGATGAATTATTCCATTTCCTCCCAAACAAGAATTATTGAGGCCTTTTCAAACGATTCTCTACTATCATTCGGCAGTACTGCATCAGGTGTAAAGAAACTGTTATTGAAACCAGATGAAAATAACCTGGCTGTTCATTTCGATGTGATCAATTATGATCAACTGGACAACAGTTTATTTCTCTACAAACTCGAACCCGGCCAGTCGCAATGGAAAACAATAGAAAACGGAAGATTATCCTTCAACAACCTTGCACCCGGAGATTATGAATTATCGGTGAGAGGCGGAAACAAACTGACAGGAAACTTTACCAACACTGACATGCTCTATTTCACCATCCAGCCTTTCTGGTTTCAGACCTGGTGGTTTGTGTTGTTATGTGTATTGATAGCAGGTGGTATTATCTCTTTCTTTGTTTTTCGTCATATAAAACAAATCAGGAAACAAGCTGCATTGACCAGAAAGATTGCTGAAACAGAAATGATGGCCTTGAGATCGCAGATGAATCCGCATTTTATCTTTAACAGCCTGAATGGAATCGAGTATTTTATCATGAGCAATGAAAAAAGGAATGCAAGCGTGTATCTTAATAAATTTGCCTCACTTATCAGGATTATCTTATCAGACAGCAGGGAAGAAGTGGTGCCCTTTACCGAGGATATGGAGAGCATCCGGCTTTACGTTGATCTGGAACAATTAAGGTTTAACCACAAGTTTTGTTTTATTACTGATATTGACGAGGCACTCAATGATGGCGATTACCGCGTGCCTCCATTGTTAATACAACCATTCGTCGAAAATGCAATCATTCATGGATTTGCCTCAAGTGACAAGAAAGATCTTAAATTAAAAATATCAGCAATTATAAGAGGCGAGTATGTCATATACTCCATTGAAGACAATGGTGTAGGCCGAAAGAAATCAGCCTCTTCAAATTTGCTGAACAGGCCTAAACACGCCAGCCTTGGAATACAGATCACACAACAAAGAATCAGCATTTTTAATGAACAGCATCACGGCTTCGGCAGTATAGATATCGAAGACCTGTATGACAATAACAATGCACCGGCAGGTACCAGAATAACAGTAAAAATAAAATCTGTCTAATATGAATAACCAAGACGTGAAAGCCATATTGATTGATGATGAGTTGGCCAGCCTGCGAAATCTGGAACAGAAGATAGCAGAATTCTGCAAAGAAATTGTTGTTACGGGCACCTTCGTTAATCCTGAAGAAGCCATTCCCTTTATTCAAAGCAACAAGCCCGATGTAATATTTCTTGATATCGAAATGCCGAAGATGAATGGATTCCGAATGCTGGAAGAACTGGGAAATTATGATGCTGAAATTATTTTCACTACTGCCTACCATCATTATGCAGTAGATGCCTTGCGAATCAGCGCATTTGATTACCTGGTCAAACCCGTTGCAATAGAAGAATTGGAAAATGCAGTAAAACGGCTGGTCACCAAGAAATCACTTAATACCCAGGAGCGGCTACATGTTTTGAGAGCGACAATCGCCAATGGAAAGAGCCAGGAAAATAAAATAGCGGTACCACTTGCAGATGGTCTTGAATTTATAGAAATAAAAAATATTGTGAGGATAGAATCCAGTTCCAGCTACTCACGCATCTTCCTGACGAATGGCCAGTCATTACTCGTTACCAAACTGCTCAAAGACTTTGAGGAAATCCTGGCACCTTACCATTTTTACAGGGTTCATAATAGCCATTTGATCAATTTGAACTACGTTAAAAAATACCTTCGGGGAGTAGGTGGCCAGGTGCTCCTTGAAAATGGAGAAATGATTGATGTGGCAAGACGAAAGAAAGACGAATTTATTCATTTGATGAATATGTAATTATTACGGCCCGGATAAAAATCTTCTAATCTGGCTATAAACATTATGGGTTTCAACAGATGGACTATGCTGAACAATCCGAGATAATGTGAATAGGGCTTTTCCCATATTGTTACGGAAATGCCCCGTACCAAATACCAAAATTCAAATTCTATTTGAAAAGCCGATGTACTCCGAAGAATACTTGAGGTAGAAGGAAATGCTTTCAGGCATCCGTTATAAAGCATCGAGCCGCATTACATTTCCACTTCTAATCCCTTTCTCTGTCATTATCAGATTACAACATTCCACATCTTTATCATGTTCAAAAAATAAGATGTACTTCCTTTCACATGCTTCCTTGAGGAACGATTTTTTTTCATTCAGGGTCAGCAATGGCCTCGTATCATAAGCCATCACATACGGTATCGGAATATGCGCAACAGATGGCAACAAGTCAGCCATAAAAACAATCGTCTTCCCATGATAATTTATTTGCGGCAGCATCATACTTTCTGTATGGCCACTGACAAACCGTAATTTCACATCTTTCATAAATTCAATACCATCTTCCGGTTTAATGAATTTTAATTTTCCTGACTCCTGAATCGGCAAAATATTTTCTTTCAAAAAACTGGCCTTCTCACGGTCATTGGGCTCTGTAGCCCATTTCCAGTGCGCTTCATTGCTCCAGTAGGTTGCATTCTTAAATGCAGGTACCAGTTGGCCATTCTCCCTAATGACTGAACCACCGCAGTGATCAAAATGAAGGTGAGTAAGAAAAACATCAGTGATATCATCTTTTGAAAATCCTTTTTCGTGCAGAGAACTTTCCAGTGAATGATCTCCGTGCAGATAATAGTGTCCGAAGAACTTTGCATCCTGCTTATCTCCCATTCCATTATCGATGAGTACCAGCCGGTTCTCATGTTCTATCAACAGGCAACGCATCGCCCACGAGCATAAATTATTTTCATCTGGAGGGTTAAGTTTTTGCCATATACTCTTGGGCACAACGCCAAACATGGCACCACCATCCAGTTTAAAATTTCCTGCGTGAATTACATGCAATTTCATTTCAACAAGCTCTTTTCTTTGATTTGCCGATGCAATGCTGAAGACAATCCTAATGCACCTATGATAAAGAATACCATCAGGGACAAAACTGAATTTCGCATATTGCCGGTTTGTTCTTCTATTACTCCAAAGGTAATCAATCCGATAACGATAGCTACCTTCTCCGCCACATCATAGAAGCTGAAAAATGATGCGGTGTCTTCGGTGGCCGGCATCAGTTTAGCATAGGTACTCCGGCTCAGTGATTGAATACCTCCCATTACTAACCCAACCGCAACAGCAAGGAAATAAAAATGCATCGCTGTCTCCATGTAGTATCCCGCCACACAAATTCCTATCCAAAAGAATACAACACCAATGAGTACACGTAAATTTCCATACTTTCTCGAAAGCCCCGCCATCAGGTAAGCCCCGGCGATTGCTACCAACTGGATCAATACAACCGTGATGATAAGGTTGGTAGATGGCAAGTGTAATACCTTGCTGCCAAAATTTGTTGCGGCAAGCATTACCGTCTGCACGCCCATATTGTAAAAGAAAAAGGCAAACAAAAACCTACGGATCACAGGTCTCTTAATGATAAGCATAAAGACCTTTTTCAACTCAATAAACCCGCCTGCGAGAAAACCATATCCATTGCTACTCTTTTTGGACGCAAAGGTTTTGGGAAGTCTGCTGAAGGGGATGTGCGCAAAACCTATCCACCACAATCCTACCAGCAGGAAGGTGAACCTGACCGCATGCCCTTCCCCTTTCAGAAAAGGGATCTTGTCCCAAAATAAAACCAGGGCAAAACCGATCATCTGCATCAATACACTGCCGATATATCCAAAAGTGAAACCTTTGGCGCTTACCTTGTCCTGATCTTCCAAAGATGCGATCTCGGGCAGGTAAGAATTATAGAATACCACGCTACCATAAAATCCCACTGCAGCTACCATCATACAAATAATACCCAGGTCAAAATTCTCCGGGGTAAAAAAATACATCATGCTGCACGCAAATGCACCCATGTAGCAAAACGCCCGCATAAACGCCTTCTTATTCCTTTTATAATCAGAAATAGAAGTGAGAATGGGCATGAGTACCGCCACAAGAATGTATGCAAAAGCGAGGGCATAATTATACAACGCTGTATTGACGAAAGTGCGCCCGGCAAATTTCACCTGACCACTGTATGGAGCTGCACTCGTCATGGTGGTGTAATATACCGGAAAGAAAGTGGTGGTGATGACAAGATTGTAAACTGAATTAGCCCAATCATACATGGCCCATCCGTTGATGACCTTTTTGGAAGCAGTTTGCATTAAATATTACAATAATTCATGAAAAATAAGAAAATCATGTTAAGAAGAAGATTATTTTTTGTTTGTATGAGTTTTGACGGACAGCAATTCAAATCAACCAATACAAAGTCCTTTATCTTTACGCGTATGAAAAAATGGTTTTTTTACTTCGTTCTGGCATTTACGGCAATGTCCTCCTTTGCCCAGACTGAAGATGCTACTACACTGCACGACAATGCAAGAAAGTTTATGAAGCAGGGTGATTACGCAAATGCTACCATTATCCTGGTGCGCGCCATTGAACAAGCACCCACAGATAATGGAATTGCCAGGGATCTTGCACTGAGTTATTATATGCAAAGTGATAACTCAAAAGCATTGAGCACACTAAAGCCTTTTCTTGACAAAAATAATGCAGATGCACAGAGTTACCAGATTGCAGGGATGGTTTACAAGAGAACTGGGCAGGTAAAGGATGCCGAAAAAATTTATAAAAAGGGATTGAAAGCATTTCCTGACAGCGGCCCTTTGTACAACGATTATGGTGAATTATTATGGAATATGCATGATTACTCTGCCATCAATCAATGGGAGATTGGTATCAAAGCAGAGCCTTCCTTTCCGGGCAATTATTACAATGCTACACGTTTTTATTTCCTATCTAAGGATAAGATATGGAGCCTGATCTATGGCGAGATTTTTGTCAATATTGAATCCTATTCGGCTCGTACAGCAGAGATAAAAAACATCTTGCTTGATAGTTATAAGAAATTGTTTTCAGACCCTGATCTACTGGCAGATACCAAAGGAAAAAATAAATTCGAAACTGCATTTCTTTCATCGATGAACCGGCAGAACAGTATTGTACTCCGGGGCATCAATGCCGAATCACTAACGATGATCCGTACCCGTTTTATCCTGAACTGGTACCGCAATTATGCAAATAAATTCCCTTTCTTTTTGTTCGATATGCAAAAGAATCTGCTCGAAACAGGAATGTTCCAGTCATACAATCAATGGATATTCGGAGCATCTCAGGATTTGAATGCATACCAAAACTGGATCAGCACTCATGCAGATGATCACAAGGCATTTCTTCAGTATCTTAAAGACAGAAATTTTAAGGTTCCCAACGATCAATATTATCACTGACAGGAGCGTAATGCAAATGGATGGATCGTCTTGTTCTTTCCAGGCAGGGCGTACACCATACCCAGCAAACCATCCTGGCAAGCGGCTTCACCAACCGGCAACGATATGGAATGCACATGCTGAGAGTAGCTTCAATAAGTATTTTCACTAATTTAGTACAGACTACAATTGAATTAAAACAAAACTGTTATGAAAATTCAACCTCATCGGCTCTTTGATTGTATAGAAAATGCTGTAAGTGAATCTCCGGAAAGGGTCATGCTTGCCGGGAAAGAAAACGGTCAATACAAGGAATACACTTCTGCAGATGTAAAGGATATTGTGAACAAACTGGCTTGTGGGCTTATGAAGCTGGGTTTGGGTAAAGGTGATGGTACACCCGAAGGAAGAGATAAGATTGCACTCATCGCCAAGAACAGGCCCGAATGGGTTTTTCTAGACCTGGCAGTTCAGAAGGTTGGTGCAGTTTTGATACCGATCTACCCTACGATTGGCGAAACCGAACTGGAATACATCCTGAAAGACGCTGCGGTTAAAATTATTTTTATCAATGACGTGTCATTTATCGAAAAGATAGGTTCCATTAAAGACCGCATTCCTCTATTACAAACCTATTACAGTTTTGATTCCTCTTCTAAAGTTCCGCATTGGACCATGTTGACAAGTGACATAACAGAAGAGGATATACGAAAAATGGAAAGGGAAGCATCCACTATTTCTAATGCTGACCTGGCCACCATCATCTACACATCAGGTACAACCGGTGTACCCAAAGGTGTGATGCTCTCCCACAATAACATACTGAGCAATGTTCTGGACAGCATGCCTTGTTTTCCTCCGGGAGAAAATATGAGAACATTGAGTTTCCTGCCCTTAAATCACATATTCGAAAGAATGGTGATCTACCTGTACATGTTCAAACGGATATCCATATACTTTGCAGAAAGCATGGAGACTATCGGCGACAATCTGAAAGAAGTAAGGCCGCATTTGTTTACCACAGTGCCAAGGCTCCTGGAAAAAGTCTATGAAAAAATCATGGCCAAAGGAAGCGAACTGACGGGCGTCAAAAGAAGGCTCTTCTTTTGGGCGCATGCATTGGCAAAGAAATTTGAGATCAATAAGAATATGGGATGGTGGTATAATTTTCAGCTCAATATTGCCAACAAACTCATCTTCAGCAAATGGAGAGAGGCCCTGGGTAATGAAGTGATCTGCATTGTAAGCGGAGGAGCAGCATGTCCCGTAAAATTGATTCGCATATTCACCGCTGCAAGAGTCATCATCATGGAAGGCTATGGCCTCACCGAAACATCACCGGTAATCAGTGTGAACCGTTATGAAGAAAAAGACCGGATGATCGGTACTGTAGGCCCGCTGATCGCAAATGTAGAAGTAAAAATCGCAGAAGACGGAGAAATACTTTGCAAGGGGCCAAATATCATGTTAGGATATTACAAGAACCCTGAAGCAACTGCAGCAGTAATGGAAGATGGCGTTTGGTTTAAGACCGGCGACATAGGCACAATGGTAGATGGAAAATTTTTAAAAATTACCGATCGGAAAAAAGAAATCTTCAAGACAAGTGGTGGCAAGTTCGTAGCGCCTGTTGCTGTTGAAAACAGGATGAAGGAATCTCCTTACATTGAAAACCTGATCGTGTTAGGCCCGGGAAGAAAATTTGTCTCTGCGCTGATTGTGCCATCCTTTGAAAACCTGAATAAATGGGCTGTTAAGAATGGCATTAAAACAGACAACAGAAACCTGTTATTAAAAGATGAGAAAGTTATTCAGCTTTATCAATCAGAAGTCGAAAGGCTAAACCAGGGCCTAAACCATGTGGAACAAGTGAAAAAATTCTTATTGCTACCTGTTGAATGGTCCATTGACTCCGGGGAAATGACTCCCAAGCTAAGCCTTAAAAGAAAATCAATAGTTGAAAAATACGAACAGGTAATCGATGAATTATATGAAAACACTGAATCGTAGTTACTCTTCAGTTTTCTTGTCCGGACTTTTTCTTTCCAAAAGCAAATAAACAGAAGCCAGTCAATATTGACTGTTGAAATCGCTGCATAATACTTCGTGTTAAAGTTTATGTATCCTATCCATATTTGTTTTGAGTTGGCGCAACCTTTGTTTTGTGTTGGTTATAATTTATTTAACCATGAAAAAGATAACACAGCAATTTGAATGTTCTTCATGCCTATTGAACATGGAAGCGTATGAAAATAAATCCGTCAACAATAGAAGATTATTACAAGTCCTGAAGTTTTTCGTTATTGTTGCCGCCTTGTTTCTTTTTAGCAGTGCACCTTCATTTGCACAGTCCGAGGGAGCATCTTCTACCCATCCGGATTTAAAAAATAAATTCCTAAAAAAGGAACTTCGCGAGGAGCATGCAAGTACTAAAGCCGTAGAAAATATTTCCGGACAAACCCTTGCCCAGTTTAAGCAGGATTTTCCACACGCAGATGAAATAGAATGGAGTGTACTGGCCGGTTTTTCAGAAGTACATTTTGTGATCCACAAAAAAGCTAAAATGGCATTCTATGATGCTAATAACAAATTGGTAGGCTCCGGATACTATCTCGAGTATAGTCATATTCCGCAGAAGGCACAGAATAGGATAGCAAAAGATTATAAAGGCTACATTCCAGCCATGGTCATTTCCTTTGATGACAATGAGAATAATGATAATAACATGTTCTTATTCGGAATACCCATAGTGAAGGACAGTTACTTTGTTGAATTGAAAAAAGGCAAGGATACAGTTGTGATTCAGGCATTGAAAGACGGTGAAATATCCTACTTCAGTAAATTCTAAGATTAAGAAATATGTGAAAAAGCACTCTGAATCTGATTTAAAGAGTGCTTTTGCTATTCTTGAATATTAAATTGAAGATTTTGGCAATGTACTGTAAAATGGTTGGTGGTCTTTTGGACTAAAACCCTTATTATGTCAAAAATAAAAAAGGGTTTTAAGAAGCAACTATTTAGAAAACATTTTCAATAATTCATTTTTCTTTCGTTTGGATACTTCGAGTATTATATTTCCTTTCAGGACTACCTGGCCACCTTCACCACGCACATATTTTTCTGCATAATCCAGATTGATGATGTATGAATTGTGAATCCGTAAGAATGGATTTTGAGGTAG
>JBDHYH010000128.1:0-10679 GCA_039811325.1 Chitinophagaceae bacterium
TGGGGCTCATGGGCCAATACCCAAAAATTAGCAAGCAAAACGTGGAGATTTGAGTTGTTCTATTGGGATTATGTAATTGGCATTTTAATTCTCTCAATCATTTCGGCCTTGACGTTGGGTAGCTTTGGCTCGGAAGGTAGAAGCTTTTTTGAAGACCTTGCACAGGCAGATTTGAAAAGTTTAGGAAGCGCATTCTTAGGAGGTATCATCTTCAATGCAGCAAATATTCTCTTTTCGGCAGCTATCGCGATAGCAGGAATGGCAGTGGCATTCCCTATTGCCATTGGGCTTGCACTTGTTTTGGGTGTCCTAATTAATTATATAGGAGACGCCAAAGGCGATCCCACTTTACTATTTTCAGGAGTTGTTTTTGTAGTAATAGCCATCATTTTAAATGCAATTGCCTACAGCAGAAAATCCGGTGGCCAGAGTAAACTTTCTTCAAAAGGATTGATCATCTCTCTGATAGCAGGGTTACTGATGTCCTTCTTCTATAGATTTATTGCAGTATCTATGGATTTAGAAAATTTCTCCCAACCGAAAGCCGGATTAATGACGCCATATACTGCAGTATTTGTTTTTTCAGTGGGAATATTCCTAAGCAATTTTGTTTTTAATACCATCCTGATGAGCAAGCCCATCGAGGGAGAACCTACAAATTATAAAGCTTATTTCGGAGGCAAGTTTCCTACTCATTTAGTTGGCATACTTGGTGGGTTGATATGGGGATTGGGTAACTCCTTTAATTTGATTGCTGCTGGTAAGGCTGGAACTGCAATATCATATGGATTAGGTCAGGGTGCTACATTAATTGCCGCATTGTGGGGTGTATTTATTTGGAAAGAGTTTCGTAATTCTCCAAAGGGTACTTTTGGATTGTTGACATCCATGTTTATATTCTTTGTTTTGGGAATTGTTGTTATCATTTTGGCTGGATTGAGATGAAAAGAAAAATAGACATCCCCACAGCCAATGTAATTAAGATTGAATGATTAGGCCAACTGATTATAATTGCAATGTGAAAGCCACAGAACAAGATTACAAGACCAACATACCCCGTGTATTTGCTGCTGGTGATATTCGTCGTGGGCAATCGCTGGTAGTATGGGCTATCAGTGAAGGCCGCGAATGTGCACGCAGGGTAGATGAGTATTTGTCGGGAAGTTCATTGCTTGAGGCAAGAGATGAAAGTTTGATTGGAAGAGTAGGGTGATATCCGATTCAATGATTTGTTGATTTGGTTTATAACTCTCCCGGCATTCATTTTATCAACATAACTTTTCCTCTCAATTTATAAACCTTTCCTACCACATCCACAGCCTGGAGTATCCATACATACGTGCCTGCTGTTATTTCCGCATTCGCAGCATATCCACTCCAACCTTTATTCATTTCATTCGTCGTGAAAACCTTTTGTCCCCAGCGATCATAAATTGTAAAATAAGACAGCGATTTTATTCCTATAAGTGTAGGCTTGATGATATCATTCAAACCATCGCCGTTGGGCGTGAACGCATTGGGCACATACACAGCTGATCCTTTGAAAACAGTAATTTTTACAGATGCTGTATCAAAACAGCCTTCAATACTTTTCGCAGTAAGATGGTACGTGATGTCATCGGTAGCCTCTCCTACAGGGTTGGCAATTTGAGCGTTATCGAGTCCTGTTGCCGGAGACCATTCATACGATGTGCCGCCACTTCCATTCAATTGAAACGGCGTATTCGGAATGACCAGGGTGTCATTGCCGGCGTCAGCATGTACGACATTGATAAAAATATTCTTATCAACCTTAGTGATACAGCCATTCGTAGCGGTAGCCTGTAAGGTGACAGGGTAATTCCCTGAATTCGTGTAGGCATGAGTGTTATTCTTGCTGTTCGAAACAGCGCCATCTCCAAAATCCCAGTTCCAGGAACTAATGGTAGTAAATTGGTCTGTCTGTTGGGGTGAAAATAATATCGGATCGTCAACACATCCATTCGTTAGATCTAACGAAACACCCGGAACAGGAAGAATAGTGAAATTGTCAGAAGCAGCATCGGAGATACAACCTATATCACTGCTTACAGTGACGGTTAAGGAATGATTTCCAGCAGGCAAATTGGTGAAATCAGGGGATCGCTGATCAGAAAACGGGGTGCCATCCACTTCCCATTTCCATTTGTTAATAGTGCCCACCTGCACGCCTGTATTCAATGCCATCCTGAGTACTGAATTTTGGCAGGTATCTGTTACATCCAAAGATGCAATGGGCTTATCACCGATCCTGATCATTTTTTTAAATGGCTCACTTACGCAATTGTCCAGCGCTGTGATAGTGTGCCTTACCACATATTCTCCAGGTTGCGTATAATTATGTGGTGGTGGATTGGCAAGAGTACTGGTAGTGCCATCTCCGAAGTCCCACAAATAACTTTTGATGGTAGTAAATGAAGTAGAACTGTCTTTGAAAGTAACAGGCGAACCAAAGCATATTCCATCATTGGCCAGTCCGGATGTGAAAACAGGATTTAATGCAGTGCAAAATTTTTGAACATTGGATTCTCCACCTGTTGATGCACTAAATCCCCAATACACCATCGGGTCATCGTTGAATATGTCTTTGACAATATTCTTTTGAACTGAGAGTCGAAACACACCGTCGAAATAGGTACTCAGCGTCTGGCTTGCCGGTTCCCATTTGATTCGGAAAACATGCCATTGGCAATCTTCAATGTTGGCGCTGGTAGCCGATGCCTGCACCGGGCCGGCAAGATCGTTCCCATGTACAATAGCTCCGTTTGCCTGGATGCTGATATGATCATACACGGGATCGTTGTTATTTTCGCCTGTGATGATATTCTGCCAGGTGTCTAAAGAAATGCCTACCGAAGGAATGATGCCCTGGAAACCCAACCCTCCACCCTGTGCGCCGAGGCTGGTGCTTAATGGCTGTAGGATAAAAACGATTCCATCTGCACCTTCCTCATCCTTGCATCCGAGATAGACATTAAAGTTGAAATCGAAAGGCTGATTGAGATCAATTTTATTACTCTGCCATACGCTTCCACTTTCCCTTTCCCTGTCCTGTGTCAATAAATAGCAATTGCAGCTTTCCTTGGTAGCACTGCCATTGAGAATGTATTGCGAAAAGGAAACTCCGGGAACAAATGACGCAACAAGACAAAAAAAGAAGGTAAGCAGCAGTTTCAATATAGTATTGTTGGTGATTTCTTATTTGAATTGTTTCAAATCAACCTGCCAAAGATAAATGATAGAAAAGGAAAGAACTC
Source organism: Chitinophagaceae bacterium (assembly GCA_039811325.1). GTDB lineage: Bacteria > Bacteroidota > Bacteroidia > Chitinophagales > Chitinophagaceae > Ginsengibacter. The sequence continues at coordinate 3,276 of JBDHYH010000128.1, forward strand.
AGTTTAGGACAAGAATTACGAAAGGTAAATTCGTGACACTTACCCAAACTTCTATTGCACGATTGTTCCTTGTGCAAAAAAGCACAATTTTTTTTTTCAAGTGTTTCGCTTAAGATGAGATAGTGTTTCCTATCTAAGATGATCATCCTCCATCCGGGCGAAAGAAGTAGTGGGTCCGGTAACTTGTTTTGTGCCTTTTTTCATCTTCTTCTTTAATAAATAGATGACCGATGATACAACTACAAAAATTACCATAGCTCTTATTTCCTCAGCCGTGGAGTGCGACAAAAACCAGGCAAGCACCAGAAATGTGACAGAAGGAATGATGATACCTCCGGGCAGCTTGAATGAAGACGGATGTTTCTTTTCGTCGGAAAGCCTGAATTTAATGACAGCAAGCGCCACTCCTACGAATAGCAGTAACAGTGATGTAGAACCGAGAATGGTCAGTTGCCTGAATCCACCTGATATTGCAAGAAAAAATGCAAGAGCTACCAGGGCAATAAGGGACTTGTCAGGAGTAGCGAATTTTGGATGAACAACAGAAAAGTATTTGGGTAGCTGGCCTGCATTAGCACCTGCAAATATTACCCGGGAATAAACAAGGATTCCGGTATATAAACTACCAAATATAGATACAAGACCCACAATGAATAATACCCTTGTTCCCCACGCACCTGCAATGCTTCCGGCTACGGCTGATAATGGCGATCTCTGATCAGAAAGTGAAGAGCCAAGTACGTTTTGTGATGTGAGTTGTATCAATGAATAGAAGAGGATAACGGATACTACACCCAGAATTAACCCCAAAGGCCCGGTTCGTTTTGGGTTTTTCATTTCGCCGCTTACATTCATAGCAGTTTCACCTCCGATGTAGGCAGAAAATAAGATGAGAGATGCAGATGCTAAATTATCAACAGTCGGAAATCCCTTCCACTGCAGGTTAGAATTATTTATTTTCCAAAGGCCTGCGATTACTAAAAGAATAAGTGGGAGTATTTTTATTATGGTCAAAAGTTTTGCAACCTTCATTCCCTGCCTGATACCACGGATGTGGCTGTATGCAAAGAGAAAAAATAAGATGGCAAAAAGCAATGCTCTGATAAAAAAATCATTAAACGCTGGTAAGAAAACAGAAAGCATATCTGCAATTCCATTCACGAGTGCAGCGCCCATTAAAACGCCAGACATGGTGAAGAGCAGGTTCGAAATAAAACCGAAGTAAGGGCCGAATGCTTTTTCAATGTAGGTGTACATTCCTCCGGATGTAGTGAACCGGCTACCGGCTTCTGCCAGGCAGAGAACAACCATCAGGTAGAGTATGCCGCAAAAGAGGTAAGCCAGAATACTTGCGTTTCCCAATATTCCGGAAATAATAGCCGGCAATAGGAATATTCCACTTCCGATAATAGTATTCACCACATTGACTGTTACGTCAAGAATTCCCAATTCTCTTCTCAAACCTTCGTTTCCTTTGGCGATGTCTGCCATCGGGATTATTTTTCCATCAGGATTGGTTTCGAAATGATTTGAAGGGATCATATTCAGTAGTTTTAGTTGGCAGAGATTTCGTCTTCGATAGAATCCAGAACATTGTGGTTGAGTGAATCTTTTATGGCGATGAAGGCGATGCCCAGTTCATTCTTTGCAAGAGTGCTGTCATACACGATAACAGCTTCATTCTTAGGTTCGGATTTATTGAGCATAAGAGACATGTCGGATATAGAGTAGCTTTCTCCTGAAATCAGGTAATTTTTTCCGTGAATGCCAGGAATATTCGCAGTGCGAAAAATGGCCTCTGCTACATCCCTTACATCCACCATTGCAATGACTGCATCAGTATCAAACAGCATTTGAACAAATGGATGGGGCGCTATTTTATTTTTGACCAGGTATTGAAAACCTATGGATGTCGAATCATTTCTTGAAGAAAGACTGTTGCCAATGACCAGTACCGGCGATACAGAGACGATTTCAAAATGCGGCTGAAGATGTTTCTTCACATACATTTCTACTTCAGCATTTGCTACAAATTTTGCAATGGCATAAGGATTGTCATCTCCGTTCATAAAGGGGGTGTCCTGTTCCGTAAATGAATGATCGGATGGATAACAGGAAGGCGTAAATGGAAAGGAAGTATTCCATACAGCCACTGAAGCTATGAAAATCACTTTCCTGATTGTATTGTTTCTTTCAACTACATCGAGTAAGTTTCGTGTACCCAATATCGTTGGTTGCATTACTTCCGATTGCGGATCAGCCGCATCGAGGATAAATGGTGTGCCGGCGTGTACTACAACATCGCATCCGGCTGTAAATGTTTCAAGCATCAAAGTGTCTCTGACATCTAATGGGACAATGCTTAGATTTGCTGCATTGTCAAGATGGTACAAGTGTTCATACTTGTTTGTGTTGTTTAAATTAGTGCTGGATACCTTCACCTTAAAACCTTCCTCAAGGAATATTTTAGTAACATAGCTTCCAATAAATCCGGATCCGCCGATGATGCCAACTGTTTCCATGATTTATTTTAGTTTATCTGTGAAGCTGCATTCCCTTATTTTTCGGGAAGAACAAAACATTGTGCATTCAGTCCGAATAGATTGCAATGCGGTGATTCGAAAAGACTTTTCCCGACTGGTTGTATTGAATAAGGCAGGTTCATCAATTTTTGATTTTAATGAACCTGCCATTATTGATCCGGCACGGATGAAGAACTATTCTCTTGGTATTTTTGAAAAATCACCATAGACGCCCTGGCTGGCAATCTTTCCGTCTTTATTGAAATCGTGAAACATCACCATATACACTTTTACTTCGGGCCCGCCGTCTTTTGGTTTTGCGGTCCATATCCACCATGATTGAACCACCTTTGCATCGTCCTTGACATAATGCAGGTAATCGGGATATCCCATTGGGGTCATGGTGATATTATATTTTTCACGGGTAGCCCACCAGGCCTTGAAGGCATCTGCAATAGGGATAAATTTATCCAATCCGGAGATCCAGTATTTAGCTGTATCGGCATAGTAGGTTTTGAGAGTTGCTTCATCCTGGGCCAGGTACGCTTTCACACCATTTTCTACAATAGTAATGTACGGGTGCTTGATGTAGATGGTTCCATTCTTCTCTTCCTTTTGAGAGAATGCGGATATCCCAATGAGGAATATCCCAAGAGTTAATAATACCTTTTTCATGTTGCCTTGTTTTTAGATTTTTAAGAATGTTTGAAGTGCAGGAACTGATTTCTTAATGAAGTTTGCGCCGGTACTCATCCAGTCCGATGATTTTTCCGTCTTTCATCTTGATGTCATTGATCACATCCACTGAATCCTTTTTCCCTTCATTGTTTTCGGTGTATTGCCGATACCATAATGTTACATACTCAGTCTTTTTATCTTTGGAAATGACGGATTCCCAATCCTCCATTTTTACCACGGCACTTTTCAAATTAGAGGCATCTCTGTTAAAGATGGCTTTGAGTGTGTCATTGGAAACTTTCTTTTCGTAGGCATCGAATCGAAGTTGGACAGAATCAGCAAAGTATTTTACAGACTCTTCATAGTTGCGAGTTTCCCATGCCTTCAGCGCTTTCAGAGCGTTCATGGTATTTTGTTGGCTTCCCATATCCCAATTGTCGGGCTTATCTATTTTGTAGGGATAGTCCATCGGCTGCGCCACTACTATTGCCGAAGTGTCTTTGGTTGTTTCATTGGCCGGAGTACTTGCATTGTTGCAAGATGTGATTGTGATTCCTCCCGATAGCAGGATGAGCAATGTTTTTGTAATACGTTTCATGTTTCAATTTTTTGGATTTAATGAAAAGAATAAATTGCAGACATAAAGTAATGTCAACACAAGTCGCAAACGCACACAGTTAGGACGAAGGAGGCTTTTTATTGTGTGAGCACGTAAATTATTTATCAGGCGAGAAGAGATGAGCCATGCGCACATTCCGCATAAATGGTAAACGTCCCGGGGAACCCACAGAATAGTAGTTCAGCCTGGCAATATAATGATTGCCCGCGACTGAAATGGGGATAGAAGAATTGGCAACGATCAATTTAAGAGTAATAGGAAAGGAGAAAAATCCCTGCTATTTTTTGCGAGATAAATCCAAATCGAATCAACGAAATATTTTTTCAAGAAATACTTTCATGTCGTTCCATGAATTACTGTCTGCCTCAGCATTATATCCTAACGGGATATCGAATTTCTTTGCATTTGCATCAGCTTCAGGGTTTGTAAAAGCATGCTTAGCGTGTGGATACACTTTGAATGTATATTCAATCCCTGCATCATCCATTTCTTTTTTGAAACCACTCACATTCCCATTTTCAAACTGATCATCTCCTCCGTGGCAAATAAGAAATTTGGCTTTTACGGAATCCTTGACCGGCTTCACACCACCCAGGCTGGGATGGAATCCCACGACACCCTTTACATTGGCACCGAGTTTACCGGCATTGATAGCTACAAACCCTCCAAAGCAATATCCGATCACTGCAATTTTATTTTCGTCCAGTTGAGGATATGTTTTGAATTTCTGAATAGCTGTGTCGATAATCTTTTTGCAAAGGGCCAGGTCAACAGTGTACGGTTTAATCAATTTCATTGCTTCCTGTGGGGTGTGCCCTATGGCTCCGTTACCAAACACATCAACAGCCATGGCTGTGTAACCAAGTGCCGCCAGCATTTCTGCTCTCTTTCGTGCATAATCATTCAGGCCCCACCACTCCGGTATTACAATAATACCCGGGCGTTTACCTTTGCTATCGCCTTCCCAGGTTATGTATGCAAAGTGAGTAGTTCCATCAAAAACGAAAGAGGTCTTTTCTTCTTTAAGGTCTTTTGTTGATAGTTCTTTTTCCATATTTGTAAAAGTTTGCAGGTCTGATTTGTTACCCTTTTTTTGACTCCCGTTACTGCATGACAAAAATAGCAGCAACAATACCAATGAGCACAGGGAAAAGCGGCTATGAAGGCAAAATAGAATTTTCATATCAATTAAATATCACCTGTGTAAAAATTCACTTGCACTATTGATGATCTCTTATTTACTTTGTTCGTCATGTCATTATTTATAGCTTCCCTCAACTCCGGCAGTAATGGTAATTGCTATTACATTGGTAACAAAAATGAAGCCATCCTCATTGATGCGGGGATCTCCTGCAGAACTATCGAAAGAAGGCTGAAGGAAATGGGAATTCCCTTGAACAGAATCCGTGCTGTTTTTATTTCGCACGAACACATAGATCATATCAAAGGAGTGGAAACGCTGTCGAAAAAATGGGAATTACCTGTTTATGTTTCAGCAGATACACTGGCAAACAGCGGACTAAGTTTGCATCAAAAGTCGATTCGCCATTTCGGAGATGGAGATGTTATCCCGGTGGGGGGAATGAATGTTCATGCATTTTCCAAAATTCATGATGCTGCAGATCCATACAGCTTCTTTGTCACTGATGGCAATATTAATATTGGAGTCTTTACTGATATTGGGCAATGCTGTGAGAATGTAACAGGATGGTTTTCTAAATGCCATGCTGCATTCCTCGAAGCAAACTATGATGAAACCATGCTGGATGAAGGTCCATATCCGTATCACTTGAAAAAGCGGATAGCAGGAGGACGAGGGCATTTGAGCAACAACATTGCACACCAGCTTTTTACCAATCACAGGGCCGGCTGGATGAGTCATCTCATACTGGCACATTTGTCCAACAACAATAATGAACCAGACATTGTACGGGAGCTTTTTAATACCGATTGCAGGAATGTTCATGTTTTGGTTGCTTCGCGAAAGGAAGCTACTCCATTGATTGAGATTACGGGAAATGTATCTCCTGTTGAGGAGCGACTGACCTGGAAACAAACAATTCTTCAATTTGACAAGTAATTCAGATGCTAAGCCGCAATCGCGCCACGAACTTCCTGCCTGTAGGATTTTCTGTATGCCGGAATAAATGCAAGAATCACAATCATGCCGGCAATCCCTTGTATCAATACGGTCATCGGTGCGCCGAATGCATGGGCGAGCGAACCCATGATCAGGTTGCCAATAGGTTGCATACCGCCAAAAGCCATCACGTAGTAACTGATGACACGTCCACGCATTCGCTCTTCTACATGAGTTTGCAAATAAGTATTCGTAGCAGAAATGATCATCAGCAACCCGGTCTCTGCCAGCATGATAAATACCAGTGCTACATAAAAGTTTTTTGATAAAGAGAAAATGATCAGGTTGCCTGTCAACAATAATCCGGCAATTATAATGATCTTTAGCAAATGACGAGTAGTACGAAGCGTCGCTAAATAAACAGCGCCGATCAATGCGCCAAGCCCTGCTATACTATTCAGCCAGCTAAATTCCTCTACACCTCCACCAAAAACGTCCTGTGCAAAAACGGGAAACAGGGTGATGTAGGGGCTTACGATAATGCTCATCAACCCTATCAGCCAGATGGCATGCCTGAGGGACGGCGTTCTTTTCAAATATCGATATCCCTGGATCAGGTTCATCCATATCGGCACTGCATTTGGTTTTCGGGGAGGCACTTTGAGTTTCATTACAAGCAGGCATCCAATGACTGCAAAGAAACTCAGGAAGTTGATCAAAAAGCAAATGCCCGCATCAAATGCACTCAGCAGGATTCCTGCAATCGCAGGGCCGGCCAGCCTTGCCAATGTAACCATTGATGAATTGATGGCAATCGCATTTTGCAGATCATAATTCTTATGTACAAGTATTATCAGCAATGATTGGCGCGATGGAGTATCAAAGGCATTGATAATACCGAGCATGACGCTGAGTGCTATGATGATGGTAATATTATAATGATGGGTCATTACCACCAGTGCCAGCAATCCTGCCTGAACCATGGATGCTATCTGCGTGGCCAGCAAAATATGATACCGGCTGTGACGATCTACAAAAGAGCCTGCATAAGGAGAGACCAGCAACATGGGAATTTGCCCTGCAAATGCTACAAGCCCAAGCATGAATGCAGAATGGGTGAGTTCATAGACCAACCATCCTACAGCAATTCTCTGCATCCACGTTCCCAAAAGGGAAATAGACTGACCTGTTACATAAAGTCTGAAGTTGTAATACCGTAATGCTCTTAAACTGTCGGGTAATTTCATAAAACCTGGAGGACAAAGTTATTCCTAAATATCATTAGCTTTTGTAAGATCATAATGCAATGATCCATCGATGATCGTTGCTGCTGATGTGTAGGGATGCTCTGTTGTTTTGCCCGGCGCCATGATGTGCATCACTTTCCAACCTTCTGCCTTAAGATAATCACTGACCAACGATCGGTGACAACGCCACCACACCGCCTCCGAACACATGAAGGCCGTTCTTTTTTGCAGGGCAATATGTTTCAATTGTTCTATTCC
>JBDHYH010000129.1:0-10399 GCA_039811325.1 Chitinophagaceae bacterium
AAAGCATTGAAAGCCATTTGAGATAACTCTACCCTAATTAGCTCGTGGATGATCCCTAAAGAAACTATTAGTCTTCCTGTAAGATTAATAAGGAGTGGCTTTCTCATTGTGTTGGTTGCAGTTCTCTCATCTGTTGCCTATGGGCAGAATAATATTCCCTCCCGAAACAAAGTAAAGGATACATTACCATTTCCGATACACGACCGTCGTGGAGATTTTCTGGCTCATCCTCCATCGGTTTATGATCTCAAACTTCCGCCAAACATTACTGATTCGATTGCTTATGATCCACTGTCGAAAACCTATCTCGTTTATGAAAAAATAGGCGATCGTTATTATCGCACTCCTACTTTTTATACAGCGGAAGAATTCAGAGCCTTGCAGGCCCGAAAACAGGAGATGGAATATTTCAAACAAAGAAGTAATACATTATCACTGCTAAACCGTGGCAGAATCAAACCTAAGTTGAGCCTCTATGATAATTTGTTTAACCGTCTTTTTGGAAATGGGAAAATAGAAATACAACCGCAGGGCAACGTAGATATTACCGCGGGATACCAGGGGCAGAATATCAAGAACCCGACACTTCCGGAAAGAGCGAGAAAGAATGGTGGCTTCGATTTCAACATGAATGCCCAACTCAATGTGAATGCAAACATCGGTGATAAATTAAAATTCCCCATCAGCTATAACACATTGGCGAATCTTGACTTTGCCAATCAACTGAAATTAGATTACACCGGCAAGGATGATGAGATCATCAAACGGTTTGAGGCAGGTAATGTTTCACTACCCAACAGAAGTACGCTGATTCCCGGAGCACAATCGCTCTTTGGAATCAAGACACAATTACAATTTGGAAAGCTCTTTATTACAGGTGTGCTTTCCAGTCAAAAATCCCAACGGGAAACAGTGAACCTGCAGGGAGGTTCTGCTACGCAGGATTTCGAATTCAAAGCAGATGACTATGAAGAAAACCGGCACTTCCTGCTGGCGCAATATTTCAAAAACAATTACAATAAAGTAATGAGCAATCTGCCGGCAGTAACCACTCCGGTACAGATTTTAAAAATGGAAGTGTGGGTCACCAATAAGAACAGTGTAACACGTGATACGAGGGAAGTAGTTGGATTGATGGACCTGGGCGAGAGCAACCCTTTTCATCCATTTACCGTAAAAGGAAATATGCCCGACAATGATGCCAATGATGAGTACAGCAGCATACTGTCGAATCCGAGTAGCAGAAACGGAACACTGATCACGAATCAGCTCATCGGAATGGGATTGAGTCCCGTACAGGATTTTGAAAAAACGTATGCACGAAAATTAGACAGCACCCAATACATTTATAACCGTCGTGTAGGTTTCTTATCATTGAGCCAGCCTTTACAGTCTGATGAAATCTTGGCGGTCGCATTTCAATATTCTTACAATGGAAAAATATACCAGGTTGGTGAATTCTCAACAGATGTACCGCCAGACTCTGCAAGTAGCAATCAAAAAATTCTCTTCCTGAAATTATTGAAGGCTACATCACAGCGTCCATCACTGCCTATATGGGGATTGATGATGAAGAACGTCTACAGCGTAGGATTTGGATCACTTGACCGGCAGGATTTTGAATTGAATGTATTGTATGAGCAACCGGGATACGGCGCTAAGCGTTATGTACCATTTGGTGACCTTAACCAGGGCACCCCATTGATCAGTCTTGTTAACCTGGATCGGCTCAATAATCAAAACGATCCCCAGCCTGATGGTATATTCGATTATGTGGAAGGATATACTGTCCTGAGTCAATACAGCAGGGTGATCTTCCCGCTACTCGAGCCTTTTGGCCGTGATCTTTCGCCAAAAATCTTCAGTACCCCTTCGATGGGTGCAGATAGTTTATTTTATCCATTGTATGACAGTATCAAGACAACGGCTATCAACCAATTTCCCAATCTTGATCGCTTCATGCTTAAAGGATCGGCTAAAACATCTTCCACATCAGACATCAGTATTGGTTATAATATTCCACCCGGATCAGTATCGGTTACTGCCGGAGGGCAACAACTCCAGGAGAACATTGACTACACCATCAATTACGATCTCGGAACCATCAAGGTCATCAACCAGGCCATTATCAATGCAGGCCTTCCGGTGCAGGTCAATTTTGAAAACAATGCCACCTTCGGCATGCAACAAAAGAGTTATCTCGGGCTTCGATTTGATTACCTGATGAAGAATACTGCCAAAGAGCAATTATCATTGGGTGGTACCATTGTCAGGCTGAGTGAAAGGCCATTTTTTACTAAAGTAGATTATGGAGAAGATCCGATTCGCAATACCATGTACGGCCTCGATGTAAGCTATAAGCGCGACATGCCACGGCTTACCAAGATATTGAATAAACTCCCTTTCTACTATTCTACTGCACCATCTTCGATCAATGCCTATGCAGAAGGTGCGTTCTTCAAACCCGGACATGCACCACAGATTGGCAGAGGACAGAAAGGTGTTATTTACATCGACAACTTTGAAGGAAGCCGCAGCAATATAGATCTTCGTTTTCCACCTATCAGTTGGATACTTGCTTCTACTCCGGAAGGAGCTACAGATGAATTTGGAACGGTATTATTTCCGGAAGCTGCAGTAAGCAACAGCCTTGATTACGGAAAAAACCGGGCAGCACTCTCCTGGTACCAGATTGAACCAACACTCCAGGACCCAAAGAATATCAACAACCCGCTTCGCGGAAATAAGACTGCACTTTCTGATCCACGCGTAAGAGCCATTTCACAAACAGAAATATTCCCACAACGAACTACTGATTTCGGGCAAAATCAATTAATCACTTTCGATCTCTCCTACTATCCTAAAGACAGGGGGCCTTATAACTATGAAACTTCCGCTGCCAACATCGATGCTAATGGGAAATTTCTGAACCCCAAAACAAAATGGGGAGGTCTGATGAGATCTATAGACCAAACCGATTTCGAATCTGCAAATATTGAATACATAGAAATGTGGGTACAGGATCCTTTCATATTAAACCCAACCAGTAGCGGAGGTAAATTCTACATCAATCTTGGAAATATTTCAGAAGATGTATTAAAAGATTCAAGGAGATTTTATGAAAATGGATTACCTACCCCAAACCTCCCTGCCCAGGTGGACAATTCTGTATGGGGAGTTGTACCGCGCAATCCAACCCAGGTTACGAATGCATTCAGCAACGACCCGCGCGACCGGCCCTACCAGGATGTGGGTTATGATGGCCTTACTGACAGTGCAGAGGTAAATTATAGAAAAAATGATTACCTGAATATACTTGCTGCAAACTTCGGTACAAATTCTAAAATATACCAGGACGCCCTGGCTGATCCCTCAGCAGATAATTACCAGTACTACCGCGGAAGCAAATTAGATGCGGAGAATGCCGGCATATTGGAGAGATACAAACGTTACAGCAATCCGCAGGGCAACTCTCCAATCGCAAATAACAACGATCAATTTTCATCAGCAGCAACACTTTACCCCGACCAGGAAGATGCAAATCATGATAACACATTGAATGAAACCGAAGAGTATTTCCAATATGTTGTCAATTTGAAACCGCCTACTGCACCTGAAATGACGATTGGCAGCAATTACATCGTCGACAAAAAAGTGGTGGGTATAAAATTAGTGGATGGCAATGTTCGTAATGAAACATGGTATCAATTAAGAATTCCTATTGATAGCTATAACAAAAAGGTGGGCAACATCCCTGATTTTAAATCGATCCGGTTTATCAGGATGTTTCTGACCGGGTTCCAGGACAGTGTAACTGTACGATTTGGAAAATTAGACCTGGTAAGAAATACCTGGAGAAAATTTCAGTACAAATTAGACACGACCGGAAATTATACACAGACAGATATCAATGACTTCAACGTCGGTGCTGTCAATATCGAAGAAAATGATAAGCGTCAGCCATTGCCATACCGCACCCCACGCGACATCATCAGAGATCAAACGGTAAGTAACAATGGGGTCAACCTGCTTCAAAACGAGCAGTCGTTAACACTTCAATTCGACAACCTGCAGAAGAATGACGGCAAAGCCGTTTTCCAGACCTTCAGCAACAGGGATCTCCGTCAGTTCAAATCTTTGCAGATGTATATCCATGCTGAACGCAATGGAGAAACAACCTTAAATGACCAGGACCTTACTGCAGTAATCCGTATCGGAAGCGACTTCGTAAGTAATTATTATGAGGTGCGCATACCTTTAAAATTAACACCACTCAACTCAGGATTAGATCCGAACAGTGATGCTTACAATGATACTCTTTGGATAAAAAGCAATAATCTTGATCTTAGCCTTACAGCATTGACTGCTTTGAAAACAGACAGAAACCTTTCCAATTCACCTATCAATAAAATCTATAGTGAACTTCGTTCTAACGGGCATACTTATTCTATCATGGGCAACCCGAATCTTGCAGAGATCAAAGGCATATTGATGGGAGTGGAAAACATAAAGGCAGTTTCCGCCACCGGAGAATTATGGTTCAATGAGCTGCGGCTTTCCTCCATTGATGACAAAGGCGGGTGGGCTTCGCTGGCCCGTATTGACGCTACACTTGCAGACCTGGGTACCATCAGTATTTCGGCCAACACGCACAGTGCAGGATTCGGCAACCTGGAGCAGAAAATCAATGACCGGTTCAAGGATAATTTTGTACAATTTGATGCGGCAGCAAATCTTGAACTTGGAAAGCTATTGCCGCGTGAGGCAGGCATGTCGATTCCCTTTTATGCAAGCATCAACAAGACGATCAGCAAACCGGAGTTTGATCCATTTGATAAAGACCTGACACTGCAAAATAAACTACGCAATGCCCAATCAGCTCATGAGCGCGACAGCATCCGCAAGAATGCCATTGATTATGCAAGTTCTAAAACGGTAAGTTTTACCAATGTACATAAGAACAGAACCAACAATAAGAAGCCTAAACCGTGGGATATAGAGAATATTGATATCAGCTATGCTTACACGAAAACAGAAGCGCATAGCCCACTGATTGAATACAACAATGTAACAAAGCAACGAGGTGGAATTGGTTACAATTTTACGACACAGCCAAAATACATTGAACCGTTTAAGAAAATTTTCAAGAAATCAAAAACGCATTGGTTCGACCTTATCAAAGATTTTAATTTCAACCCGATTCCTTCACAACTCTCATTCAAGGCAGATATATTCAGACAGTTCGGCGTTATCAGGCCCCGCAGCATTGGAGTTGACAAATACCCGACACAGGAAACTTATGATAAGTACTTCACCTTCGACCGCAACTATATTCTCCGCTGGAACTTCACCCGTTCATTGAGTTTAGACTATTCCGCACTTAACAATGCACGTATAGATGAGCCTTATGGCAGGTTGGATACTAAAGCAAAGAAAGATACAGTTAGAAAAAATTTCTGGAGAGGCGGCAGAAATATTGCCTTCAATCAAACGATAGGATTGAATTACGATGTGCCATTAAGTAAGTTTCCGGTTACAGACTGGACCACACTTCAGTTGAGATATACCGCCAACTACCGGTGGATCGGAGCCAGTCGTCTTGCCGTAGATCTTGGCAACTTCCTCGAAAACGGACAACAGGAAGAAGCTACGCTGCAAATGGACTTCAATAAACTATATAATAAGAATAAGTGGTTGCGCTCGCTCGGGCAGCCAAGACAAAAGAATGCACCTGCCGACACTTCAAAGAATAAGTCCATAAAAACAGAAAGCGCATTGAATAGTGGCGTTGCACGTTTCTTTGGGAAATTGCTCACAAGCATAAAGTCTGTCAATGCCACCGTTTCACAAACAGCCAACACAAGGATGCCGGGTTACACAGACAGCACACGTTTCCTCGGTCAAGACTGGAACAGTATGGCTCCCGGGTTTGACTTCATATTAGGTATGCAACCGGATACCAATTGGCTGAATCGTGCGGCAGCAAAGGGGTTGATATCGCGAGACTCCAACTTCAATGATCTCTTTGTACAATCTTTCGATCAACGGATCAGCCTTGGAGCCCAGATAGAACCGATACAAGATCTTGTCATCAATCTAAACCTTGAGAAGACTTTTTCCAAAGATTATTCTGAAACATTTAAGGACACAACAGCTACAGGAAATGGTTTTGCCCATCTCAGCCCTTATGTCAATGGAAGTTTCAATGTTACCTATATCGCCTTCAACACGCTATTTGAAAAATATGATCCGAACAGGGTATCGAATACCTTCCTGAAATTCCAGGAATATCGGACGATTATTTCTCAGCGTTTGGGGGTGACCAACAAGTACAATCAATTAGCCGGCAATCCTGTTGGCCCCGATGGGTATGCGATGGGTTATGGAAGGTATGCTGTAGATGTATTGGTACCCGCATTTCTTGCTGCATACACAGACCAGGATCCAAGTAAAGTGTCACTTATCAAACAAGGAAATGCAAATATCAAATCGAATCCTTTCAGGGGAATCATTCCAAAACCCAACTGGCGCGTGAGTTATACCGGCTTGAGCCGTATTCCCGGCCTTGACAAGATTTTCTCCAACTTTGCTATCAACCATGCATACACGGGAAATGTAGGTATGAATGGTTTCACATCAGCATTACGATACCAGGACATTGACCGCTACAATTTCCCTTCATTTATCGACAGTGTTTCCGGCAACTACATCCCATATTTCCTGGTACCAAACATAACGATACAAGAACAGTTTGCACCTTTGATTGGGATTGATATCGGACTCACCAACCAGGTGAATTTCAAATTTGATTACAATAAATCAAGACAACTTAGCCTGAGCCTGGTTGACTTCCAATTGAGTGAAGTACGATCTACTGAATATACATTCAGTGGAAGCTTCAGAAAGCGCGGACTGAAGATGCCATTCAAACTGCCATTCGCGAAAAAAGACACGAAAAAACTGGAAAATGAAATCCGGTTTCAACTCGATTTTCGTGTAAGGGATAATGTAAGCAGCAACAGCAGGCTGGATCAAAACAGCAGCTTTGCTACCAATGGAAGTAAGGAAATAACAATAAGTCCGACAATTGACTATTATATCAGCAACAGGGTAAATGTAAAATTGTACTTCGATCAGAGAAGAGTGAATCCTTACATTTCATCATCAGCACCTACGGTGGATACGAGAGCAGGCGTACAGGTGAGGATTTCATTATCTCAGTAATAAAACATTGATGTGAATCAGGAGAATGTCTTCTTTAGTGTAGCAATCAGAATACCTTTAAAATAAATCTGCAAAGAATAAGTGCCTTGTTTCAAATTATTGGTACTGAGAGAGAAATTGATTCTTTGCTCCGGTTTATCAAAGTGCAACCTGACACTGTAAAGCTTTCTGCCGTCGGGGCTATCAAAATAACCAGATTCCCATGGCCCATTTATCAAAACTTTGCCATCAGGATCGACAACAACGGCCATCAATTCACCAGATGAAATTCCAGTTGCCTTCACGAAAAAACTTCCCCTGAGAAAATTAGCGCCCGATGCATCAGAAGTTACAGACATATCTCCCGCAAGTGCAAATAAATTCACATTTGAAACTATAACAGGCGTTTCTATGGATGCATCTGTTGGAAGGGTTTTATCTTTTTCCTTCGGTTGGGGCACTGTACTTTCTTTCCTACCCAATTTGGTTACGGCTTTTTCAAGCTGCTTGTTTTTTGCGATGATTGATTTGTTTTCTGATTCAAGGCTCTTCAGATTTTCTTCCAACTGCCTGATCTTTTGAGATGCAGTAGCAGAATCGGGAGCCTTTTGTTTGTTTAGAAGCACTTTGATTTCATTCTGCAACTGCTCCAGTTGCACCAGCTTTTCTTGCAGTTCACTTGTATCCGTGCTCAAAGGATTATGCACTACTGTCTGTAATGTTTCCCCGGCAGGGCTCTGGTCATTCGCATTTTTCACAGGAGCATATATGGTATCTCTGACAATTCGACTGCTATTCTCTGCGAAAAAAGCCCGGTACCCCCAGATAGATAGAAAGACAATGGAAACGGTAATGAATATGAGGGCGGCTAAAGAGATCAGAAAGTATTTAGAATTCCGCATCCACAATTTTTTTGAACCACAAATTTAAGGGTGTTTTATTGACGGATACTCTCATTTACATAAGCAGATATCCAGCCTACTTGTCCATTCTTTACCAGGTAAAACTGCTTCTTCTCATAAACGCCTTCGAACTGCCTCATGATCTTCAACAGAAGTCCGGTACCGGCAAGCATAGCTTCCTGATCAAATACTTTATTAACTATGCCCGCGGCCTTTTTCACTGCGGCTTTCTCTTCAGATGTGCCTTTCAATTTTCTGCTCAATTGATCTGCTTTTACAGCATCATAATTTGTGTACAGGCCATTCAGGAATTTTTCTACTTCCTGGTAAGTAACGGGAATTACCGGGTTACTCAGCATTTCAGGATGTAGCAATGTAGCCACTGCCCATGCGGCCCCGCCACTAAAAGCAATATTATCGCTCATGTTGTATGCACCACTTATGTTTACAGCATAGATTACTTCTTTATTGGCATCACCTGCAAGCACACGCTGCAATTGTTTATAATATTCATCCAGCGATTTTTCCTTGTTCATCCTCTCTGTAGCTGTATTCGCGATACTCTTGGTTCCCCAATTCAATGAAAACAATTTGATATGATCCGTTCCGGGCCCCGGGAAGTATCCTCCTTTTGTGTTTCCACTTCCGATGTCTATCAGGAAAGTGTTGAACCTCTTATCCTCAGGCACTATTCCTAAATGAGACAAACGCGCTTCTTCTTCGGGAGTAATAACAACGACTTTCCTTTGTGGTTCATTGATAGCAATCCGAAATGAATCCACCAATTTATTGATCCAATTAGTCTTGTCTAAACGTTCTGCCGTAACCTTCACACCACTGCTGACTACGGTATAAATCTTATTGCTCGCTACATCATACTGATTCATGGCACTCCTGTATAATCCCGCAAAACCTTTTACAGTATTCTTAAATGTTTCCGGAGTGAAAGAGATGAAATCAGAATTGATAGATGAATCCAGCACAATATTGAAGTCTGTAATTCTTTCATTTTTTGCAACCTCTACCAGGCTGAGTTTGACTCCTTTTGAGCCTACCTCTATCCCTGCATAAAGGGTAGATCTCTTGTATTTTAATTTCAGGTTATTCTGCGCACTTGCAGGCTGGCTGAGAAAGCAAACCAGGACGATCCACAAGCAGATGAATTTAGATGTTCTCATGCGAATTCAGTTTGCAGTAAAAATAATTTAAAACCTACACCTACACTGCCATTGCGGTCGGATTGTGTAAAGAATGTGCATATCAGAAATGGGAATTCCCGCACATTTGGGACTGAAGTAACCTGCCCTGACTAATTCATTATATAGATGAAAAAGATTGACGTTACAAATCTCAGCAATACCCATTCTCACAATAAAAAGATGGTGGACTTTGTCCGGGCAAGCTCAATCAGGAGCGATCGATTTTCTTTTCCAAAATTTAATTTTTTTTCTGAAATACCACTCCTATATTTGCAATCCCAAAAAAGGGAGCATAGCTCAGTTGGTTCAGAGCATCTGCCTTACAAGCAGAGGGTCCGCGGTTCGAGCCCGTGTGCTCCCACCATAAACCTCGTTATAAGTAGCGAGGTTTTTTTGTAATATGCAATTTCATGTGTACATATTATATTCTCCCTCTTTGAACAAATATTATGTGGGATATACAAGTGATATTCCCGAAGAGAGACTTCGCAGGCACAATTCCAACCACGGTTTACGGCTTGCAGCAGGTAGGGAAATAGAATTCTTTTCTGCCCGAACCGTTGCCAAATTATGATATAAAGTCCATTGTTTATTCTATCGCTCAATAGAGTTTCGTCAGCCGGAACTACTGCTCAATTGTGTTACAAAAGCTCAGTGTTATTCCTTCAGCCTCACTTGCTGCAAACCGATGTAAGCAGCTATTTTGTGTTAAGTCATCTGATGGTTAATGAAATTTTACGTCCAAGTCCATACTCTAAAAGTTTGTATAAAGTTGAGAGTTGAATGTCACTGTGTCCATTTTCAATTCTTGAAATAAAACTTTTCTTGGTTCCTGTCTTTTCCGCCAATTGTTCTTGTGTCATTGAAGCAAGCCGCCTTTCCTCCTTGATAATCTCTCCAATAGCAAATGCTTTTGCTTTAATTTCAAATTCAGTACGTTTTGGCGTTCCAATCTTTCCGTATTGCTTGTCAAGATGTTCGTCAAAAGTGGTGATGTTTTTATTTTTTACTTTGTTTGTTGCCATCTTTTCTAAATTTTTGTTTTTCGTCAAAATACTCAGTCATTATTTTCAATGCTCGTTCAATCTCTCCTCC
>JBDHYH010000130.1:0-10215 GCA_039811325.1 Chitinophagaceae bacterium
AATGTAGTCTTGCCATGATTTTCATTGACAACTACACTGTCATAAAAATACCGGTTGGGCATTTTAATATCACGGTGGCTCAGGTAACTCAAAAGCAGGTAACCTCCAAGCGGAAGCGCTATGGCTAACAATAAAGCCAGGGCGGCTTTTTTACTCATTTCAAAATGGATTTGCTGTAAACAAAATTAGCCATTGCGAAGTGCAATAGCTAATTGAAATCTTATTGTAACCAAATTTTAAGGTTAGTCTGTTTTGTATTTGTTCTCTGCGCCCGGAGGTACGTTCAATGGTTGATGCCTTACTTCCTTAGGCTCATACTTTCTCACTCCTGCATCTGTATTTCTCAGGTTGCGGAATGAATTTCCATCTGCCAGAAAGGCAACAATGAACCAGATGAACAGGCACATGGGTATTCCTATGGACAATATCATCATTCTGTTTTCATCACCGAGGTGCATGAATATGGAGATAATGTAAAAAGCTTTTGCCAGCGTGAATATGATGATTACAATTTTTATTGA
The DNA here is from genome assembly GCA_039811325.1 of Chitinophagaceae bacterium. Lineage (GTDB taxonomy): Bacteria > Bacteroidota > Bacteroidia > Chitinophagales > Chitinophagaceae > Ginsengibacter. The sequence goes on from JBDHYH010000130.1 coordinate 522, forward strand.
CAGGATGGTGCTATAGGCAGGGTCGCCCAGGTCTAATTTGTAAATGGTGAGGCCACATGCTAATTCAAGAATGGTGAGGATTAAGAGTACCCAGAAAGCATTCCATATTCTTTTCACCTTTGCTTCATCATCTGCGTGTACCAACACTTGTGGACTTGTTTGTAATGACATATTTTTTTGTTTAAATCTTTTTAAATTCTTTTTTAATAAATGCAGGTTTTAGATAAGGTAGAAGCAAAGGAATACGAATACCCAAACCAAATCTACAAAGTGCCAGTAAAGCCCTGCTTTCTCGATCATTTCGTAATGGCCTCTTTGCTGGAAGTGTCCCATCCTTGTTTTGATCAACATGACGATATTGACAATCACCCCGGTGAATACGTGGAAACCATGGAATCCTGTGATGCCAAAGAAATAGCCACCAAATGCAATCGGGCCGGGTGTATTGATAAGCCCACCTTCATACATGACCCGTGGCCCCCATGGATTATGCGACATAGTAGTGCCCCAATATTGAATTTGTCCATCTACCAATACTGCATGATGGCCGGTGATCAGGTGTGTCCATTCCCATGCCTGGCAACCCAGGAACGCAAGGCCGCCGAGGATCGTTAAGAACAACCATTTCTCAACACCTTTCTTGTTCATCTTATGGCCCTGGTGTACTGCCAATACCATCGTTACCGAACTAAAGATCAGGATGAATGTCATTAGGCTCACAAACGCCAGCGGTGCATTGCCGTGGACACCCGGAAACTCATTGAATACATAGTTATGATCTACCCAGTAGTTCTCACTGAACCTGATGGTACCATAAGAAATCAGAAATGCTCCGAATGTGAATGAGTCACTCATCAGGAAATACCACATCATCAATTTCCCGTAACTCACTTTGAAAGGACTATGCCCTCCGGACCATAGTCGCTGCTTCGTTTGTACAACCGCTGTTTCCATTTATTAATAGTTAAGATAGTGTTACAAAAATATAGTTTATTGTTCTAATCTTATTTACAATATTCTCTTTAGTTCTTCTGATTAATTAGTTAATCCACCGGTCTGAACCGGTATTTACCATGTCTCTTCTTCTAACCTTATACACGTATCAACTCACCAAGCAATCATAAAGTCTTCTGCTCACCAAATTCGTCACCCCTCCACTGCCATAAAAATCAACAGGTACAGCCACAACAAGTCCACAAAATGCCAGTAAGTACTCATTATATCGATACTCACGGTACTATAGATTTTTATTTTCGTACTCAACGACTGAAAAAACAAAAAGATCAGGGCCACAAGGCCTCCTACTACATGGAGTGCATGCAAACCAACGATCACATACAAAAATGAAAACGATACATTCCTGGTAATCGTTACTCCCTGGCTCCACAGTTCGGAAAATCCCATTACCTGGAATACTACAAACAAAACCCCCAGCACCAATGTTACTCCGAGCCAGAAAGTGTAGCGGCTCATCTTTCTTTCAACAAAGAACTTACGTGCCAGCATGATGGCAATACTGCTTAAAAGCATTACTCCCGTAGAATAATAAAATACCAGTGGCACACCGAAGGAGAGCCAGTTGGCCTGGCTGCGTTTCACAATGAATGCACTACTCAGCCCTGCAAACATCATGACGATGCTCGCTATGGCGATCCACAACAAATACTTTTGTGGATGAGATCCCGGTTTGTTAGCTTTCATTGCCATTATCATCATTCAATATTTTAGAGTTTTCAAAGGTTATACTTTATCGAGCAATAAGGATAGGAATATAATCATCAGATAAAAGTAAGCGCTAAACATCACCATCCTCGCTGCTCCTGCATTCATTTTTATAAACAGCCTTATGCTCATGGCCACCATCCACAAATTGCACAAGAGTAATATCCAAAGTGACAAAATCCCACTAATATCAAAATAATAAGGAAGCATACCTACCGGTATCATGATCATACTGTAGATAATGGCCTGCACCGCCGAAAACCGTGTAGGACCGCTCTTTGCCGGCAACAGCCTGAATCCAGCCTTCTCATAATCTTTATGTGCCAGCCACGCTATGGCCCAGAAGTGTGGGAATTGCCAGAGGAACTGAATCCCGAAAAGCACATACCCACCACCGTTAGAATAGACCTCTCCGCCATTGCCCTGAAAATGGGCAAGTGGGCTGACCAGCCCGGTAGCTGCTACCCAACCTATCAGGCATGGCAATGCACCCGGGAAAGCACCTACAAGTACAGAAATAGAATTCACTTTCTTTAAAGGAGTGTATATGAAAGCATACAAAAACAAACTAAACAAACTCAATGCTCCCGAAGCCGGGTTGAAGTACAACCACATAATGCTGATGCCGGTTACTCCGAGTATGATGGCAAATGTCCATGATTCTGAAGTACTCATCCTGCCAGCTGCGACGGGCCGGCTGGCAGTACGCCTCATCATTGCATCTGTATCTTTTTCTACTGTTTGATTAATTGCATTTGCCGAACCTGTGACGCACATGCCTGCAAAAAACAAAACTAAAATTGACAATAAATCAAAGGTAACATTGGGTGCAAGCAGGTAGCAGATCACACTTGTAAATACCACCATGAAACTAAGCGTGAACTTGGTAAGGATAAAGTAATCCTTGACTTTGCTCGCAATCGAAAATGTGGTTGGCATATGTATTGCCGTATTAGCCATTATTGGTTCTTTAAAATAAAAGCCCTGAAAAGCAGGGCTTTTAAAATTAAAAACATAGATTTTTTATTTTAATGCCCACTCTCTTAGTGAGCGCTTTCATTCGCCCCGATTGGTTCCGTCTGTGGAATGAAATCACGATCATCTTTACTATAATCATAAGGCCAGCGATGTACTTCAGGCACTTCACCAATCCAGTTGCCATGTCCGGGACGTGGAGGTGTAGTCCATTCCAATGTAGTACTGCGCCATGGATTCTTGGTCTTCTCAGTCAGTTTTCTTCCTTTGAAAATAGAATAGAAGAAATTGAAGATAAAGAGGAACTGAACTGCAAATACTATAATTACCACATAGCTGATAAATGTATTTAACCCCTGGAATTGCTTGAATGACTCCCAATTGCTGAAATCATAATAACGGCGTGGCATACCTGCGAGGCCCTGGTAATGCATTGGCCAAAAGATCAGGTAAGCACCGATCAATGTAATCCAGAAGTGAATATATGCCAGCGTATTATTCATGTGCCTTCCAAACATTTTCGGGAACCAGTGATATACACCTGCAAACATTCCGAAAATTGAAGCCACACCCATTACAAGATGGAAGTGTGCAATGATGAAATAGGTATCATGAATGTGCATGTCGATACTGGAGTTCCCCATCCAGATACCCGTCAACCCACCTGAAATAAACAAGCTCACAAAGCCAATGGCAAACAACATTGCCGGAGTGAAAATAATGTTGCCTTTCCAGAGTGTCGTCAGCCAGTTGAATACTTTAATAGCTGATGGTACCGCAATCAAAAGAGTGAACAATACAAAGATGGATCCGAGAAAAGGATTCATTCCTGATACAAACATGTGGTGTGCCCATACGATCATAGACAATGAAGCGATCGCAAAGAAGGACCCTACCATCGCCATATATCCGAAAATTGGTTTCCTTGCATTCGTCGAAATAACTTCTGAGGTAATTCCCATTGCAGGCAAAGCCACAATGTAAACTTCAGGGTGACCCAGAAACCAGAATAAGTGCTGGAATAGTATTGGGCTACCGCCTTCGTTTGGCAATATCTTACCCTGTATCACAATATCACTCAGGTAAAAGCTGGTTCCAAGATGGCGATCAAACAATAATAGCACAATCGCAGAAAGGAGAACCGGGAATGTCAACACTCCCAAAATGGCTGTGAACAAGAATGACCAGATCGTAAGTGGAAGGCGTGTCATAAACATACCTTTTGTACGCATATTGATGATGGTAACGATATAGTTCAACCCTCCCAATAACTGAGAGATGATAAATAGAATGATGCTCGTCAGCCACAGGTCCATGCCCGTTTTGGATCCATCCATTGCCTCTCCTAATGCACTTAGTGGCGGATAAAAAGTCCAACCACCGCCGGTAGCTCCTGTTTGTACAAACAAACTTGAAAACATTACAATAGAAGCTGCAAAGAAGAACCAGTAAGAAAGCATATTCAGGAATGGCGATGCCATATCACGCGCACCTACCTGCAGTGGTATCAGGAAGTTGGAAAAGGTACCACTAAGGCCTGCTGTTAATACAAAAAATACCAGGATAGTACCGTGCATTGTTACCAGTGTGTAATAAAACTCCTGGCTGATCTTGCCACCTTCTGCCCATCGGCCCAGGATATCTTCTAACCAGGGAAATGTCTGATCAGGAAATCCAAGTTGTAATCTGAACAACACGGAAAACAATCCTCCGATTACAGCCCAGATGATACCCGTAATAAGAAACTGATGGGAGATCATCTTATGATCCTGGCTGAAAATGTACTTAGTGATAAAAGATTGCTTGTGATGATGTGAATGTGCTTCATGACCGAGGTCGTGCATCACTTGCGTTTGGCTGTGCAATAATTCTTCGCTATTCATTGTTCAATATGGTTTAGGGGCAACGGGCCCGGTGGTTTTATTTTAATTCCCAGAGTTAAATGCCATGGGTTTTAAAGTATTTTCTGTGGAGGCTGTAATAGCTGCCTGCTGTGCCTTTTCAAATGCCGGTTGCTGTTTGCGCATCCAGGCCTTGTATTCAGATTCAGTTTCTACCAACACTACACCTCTCATAGTGAAGTGACCCTTGCCGCATAACTGGTCACAAACAATTTCATATTCAAAATCAGGATTGCCGGTTCTCTTCTTCATTTCCGCAGTAGTGTACAATGGTGTAAAAAATAAAGTAGTAGGAATCCCCGGCACTGCATCCATCTTCAATCTGAATGCCGGAAGGCCCACATCATGTATCACATCCTGTGAGTTGATTACCAACTTCACCGGTTTATTTACCACTACGTGCATAGTCGTTGCAACATGAATATCATCGCGGCTGGCAGCATCATTCCAATCGATACCCAGCAAATTACCCTTTGCAGCATTGGTGAGTTTGTAATTCTTTCTTCCCAACACTCCATCCTTGCCGGGGTAGCGTATTTCCCAGCCAAACTGGTGGCCGGTAATTTCTATTACTGCAGAATTCTTGGGAGCATCTCCTGTAAACTTAAACCAGTATTTCAAGCCGAAAATAATCAGGATCGTAAGTGTGATTGCTGGTACAGAAGTCCAGATCAGCTCCAGCGTATTGTTATGTGCATAATACAATGCCTTGCGCTTGTCGCTGTGTTGATATTTATAAGCGAACCAAAACAAGAGAATCTGTGTAATAAAAAATACAAAGCCAGTGATGTACAATGTAATCCACATCATATCATCAATAGCAAGGCCTTCTTTGGAGGCAGAACCATACGAGAACAGATTATTTGGATAATAGAGTTTATTGCAATACCAGACTCCGATGAGGCCTAATACCAGGAATCCGATCATGAAGAATGCATTGATCTTGTTGTTTTGTTTCCTGACCTTTTCTTCACCTTTTAATACACTCACATATTCACTTGCCTTGGCAATCTGAAAGATCACCAGGAAGATGAGTAAAATAATGACAATTAAAAAAAACGTTTCCATGATGTTGATTTGATCTGTAATGATGAATTACAGATAGTTTTCTTTTTGTTTCAATAAATAAAATTATACCTGGTGAATAATACTTTCCTTGAGAAAAGGATTATTCAAAGCTGTCATAGGTGTCTTACATGCAAACCTGGAAACTCCCCACATGATGATTCCAACAAAACCAAGAGCAATACCAAATTCAAACCAACTCAGGTGTGGGTTTTGATATACGGTTCCGGGCATCACCATCTGGTAAAAATCGAGCCAGTGGCCGAAAATGAGTGAGATGGCCATGAAGGTAACTATGGTGTAATTACGCTTGGTTGATCGCTTCATGAATATCAGGAATGGCGCCAGGAAGTTGATAATCAGATTCAGGTAAAATATTCCGGCATAAGGTCCTTGCATTCTCAGTTTGAAATATACAGTTTCTTCTGGAATGTTAGCATACAGATCAGCATAAACTGGTCAAACCAGAGGTAAGTCCAGAAGATTGAAAATGCGAACATATATTTTCCCAGATCCTGCAAATGTTCTTTATTGACAAATTCCAACTGGCCCTGGTTTTTGAAATAAATTACAAAAACAGTTATCAATGCCATGCCTGCAACGAATGTGCTGGCAAAAGTGTACCAACTGTACATGGTACTGTACCAGTGAGGCTCAAGGCTCATCATCCATAACCATGGGATAATAGATCCTACAGACAATAAATACAAAACAATGTAATATGCTGACCAACTCATGTTTTTCTTCAGCCATTTCCTGGATGTATCAAAGTCCATCGGACCCATGCTGTCTGATTCCCGGCTCAGCTGATTTAATTTTTTTCCAATATACATCCACAACCCAATCACTACCGCAGATACTGCTACATATACTACCGGGTTCAAAAATCCTTTTTTTACAGATAATAACTTATCATGCTTTACATGCTCGGCATCCAACCACAGGTAAATATCAGTACGATGCCCGAATACGATGCACAACATGATGATGAATGTGATGATGCCCATAACAGGAACTACAGAACCAATAGCTTCATTGACACGCCTGAATGCAACCTGCCAGCCCCCCATTGAAAGGGTAGAGATCACTATGAAGAAAGTTGCCACATTCACCAGCATCAGCCAGTACATGCTGTTTTGCAGCAGTACTGCCCAGAAGCGGGTACTGTTCACATTATCTCCATGCGCCCCTGCAAATGGATTCAGAAAAATAAATCCAAGAATGAGTGTTACGACTCCTATGATGATGAATGCACCATACCACTTTTTATAATTCGCCGGAGTCTCGTATCTGTTATTCATTCAAATCTTGTTTTAGAGTTCAATTATTTTTTTGTTGTAGAATCAGTAGTTGCTGTCGGCACTACACCACCGGTCTGTCTTCTCTTCACATATTCAACGACCATCCATCTTTCTTCCCTGGTTAACTGAGGTGCATAGCTACCCATGTTACCCTTACCATAGGTTATAGAATGAAACATCGTTCCTTCAGGCATGTCCACATACTGCTTCAAAGTCAGGTTGGCAACCGCAGGTACTTTCCCTCCGGTAGAAAGTGGACCTTGTGCATCCATCTTTTCACCATGGCAGATAGCACAGTAAATATTAAAAAGCCTGCCTGCTTCTTTCAATTGTGCTTCAGTAAGTGGCGGTAACGGATTCTTTGTTTGTGCACTCAGCCTGTAGCCGGTAGAGTCATTAGGCAAAGTATAAGGGAATAAATCTCCGCGACGAATCGTACCATCCACCGGGTACGGTACATAATTGATGCGGTCTTTCGCAAGATTATTTGCAGCATAAGCCTCGTAAGCACGGCTGTATTGCATGTCTGGCATATATGTCCTTCCCGGATCGCGCTTGCTGCCACAGCTTTGTAAAATTGCAAAGCCTCCCAGGACTATTAAAAAGAGAAATAAAACTTTTGTCTTTTTCATACCTACTACTTCAATTATTGAATAATTATGCTACAAGCTCTTCTGATCTATACAACTTTTGTTCTTTGTCATACCTTCCAAACCACCATCCAGCCTCAGCCACTTGTGTGTTGATCTCAATGGCACCATTGGTGTGAAGGAATGCTTTGATTTCTTCTTCATTGGATTGGGCAGTCAACTCTATCACCATTACAAATGCATCATCAGTAGCTCTTGGGCTGAAGTGATGTTTTTTTACGAATGGCATCATCTGGTTTAGCCAGCAATAGGTCATCGTCATGCCTACCGCAGATAATAACACCGTTAATTCAAATGTGATGGGTATATATGCCGGTAACGGGAAGTGCGGCTTACCACCAATATTGAGTGGCCAGTCTATAGCAAATACCCAACCCATACCACCAAGAGCAATGAGCGTTCCTAATGTACCATAGATGAAGCCCATAGTGTGCAAACTCGTCTCTCTAAGCCCCATTGCTTTATCCAGTCCATGTACCGGGTAGGGAGTGTAAATGTCATGCAATTTGTACCCGGCATTGCGTACCTTCTTCACCGCCGGGAAGAGCACTTTTTCGTCTTCAAAACTTCCTACTACAAATTTTTTAATCATATCCTTTTGTTTACTGATCGTTTAATGATGTCCGGCTTCTACATCTTCCATGTAGAACTTCTGCGATTCTTTTCTTTCTATTCCTTCCATCTTCTCTTTATAGCTTTCACCACTTGTTTTCAATATATGCTTGATCTCTGCCAACGCAATAACAGGGAAGAATTTCGCAAACAGGAAGTACAGAGTAAAGAACAATCCGAATGTTCCAAGATAAAATCCAATCTCCCAGATAGAAGGACTGTAGTAAATAGTCCATGATGAAGGGAGAAAGTCTCTGTAGATTGAGGTAACGATAATGACAAATCTTTCGAACCACATACCTACGTTTATCAGTACAGACATGAAGAAGGTGAACATGATATTTCTTCTGAGCCTCCGTGACCAGAACAACTGAGGAGATACGACGTTACAAAACATCATCCCGTAATAAGCCCACCCATAAGGGGAAAAGATATTGACACGGTTTTCTCTGAATGCCCACCATTCATACATATTGCCTGAATACCATGCTACAAATAGTTCTGACAGGTATGCACAACCGACAATCGAACCGGTCAGCACAATTACTTTATTCATTGCCTCGATGTGGCCAATTGTAATATAATCTTCAAGATGTAATATCTTCCTTGTGATGATCAACAGTGACTGTACCATTGCAAATCCTGAAAAGATAGCACCTGCAACGAAATAAGGAGGGAAGATCGTAGTGTGCCAGCCCGGAATCACTGATGTGGCGAAGTCGAAAGATACTATTGTGTGAACTGAAAGTACCAGCGGAGTAGCCAATCCGGCTAAAACCAGTGCGAGGCTTTCCTGCCGTTGCCAGTGCTTGGTGCTGCCTGTCCATCCAAATGAAGTAAGGCCATAGAACATTTTTCTGAACTTAGTCTTTGCCCTGTCTCTCACAGTAGCAAGGTCAGGCAACAAACCTGTGTACCAGAATAATAATGATACCGTAAAGTAAGTAGATATCGCAAATACGTCCCACATCAGTGCTGAGTTGAAATTGGGCCAAAGTGGGCCGCGACTGTTTGGGTAAGGGAAAACAAAGAATCCCATCCATACACGTCCCATGTGGAATATCGGAAATTGGCCGGCACACATTACCGCAAAAATGGTCATCGCTTCTGCCGCCCTGTTTACCCCTGTACGCCATCCCTGTCTGAAAAGCAAAAGGATCGCTGAGATCAGGGTACCTGCGTGCCCGATACCGATCCACCATACAAAGTTGGTAATGTCCCATCCCCACCCTACGGTGCGGGTCAGGTTCCATTCGCCGACACCATATGCTACCTCACGATACACAGAGTACACACCAAAAATCAGCAGTGCGATTGCCATCAGAAATCCAATCCACCATGCCCGGTTTGGTTTTGACTCGATGGGGCTGATGATATCTTCGGTGACCTGATGATACGTTTTATCACCATCAACAAGCGGTTCCCGTAATTCTGATTCGTACTTTAATAATGACATACTTGTTTGTTT
>JBDHYH010000131.1:0-10147 GCA_039811325.1 Chitinophagaceae bacterium
TTCCTGAAAAAGTACAGAAGGGGCTTTCGCACAAAGAGACATTGAATTCGGAAATGTCTGCATTCCATGGAATGAGTACCCTACTCAGTGCACTATTGTAGGACGTTGCCTCGCTTCCTGCCCAGGTGAAATTCACAGGCTGTCCATACATAGTAACAGATGCATTTCCGATGGCAGTGATATTTTTTCCGGATCCGTTCAGGATGAAGTCCCACGTCTCCGGCAACTGAAACTTAGCATTCCTCGCATCCTTACCAAAGGGTGAAGTGACTCCTGCATCTTCATCCACGTCTTGTTCCAGTTGTAGTGATACTTGTATATTATTCGCAGGAAGCACGGTGAGTTTTTCGCCCTGATAGGCAGGTACCGCGTCCAAATTAATTGTACCTCCTTTTACCTTGACTCCTGCATAGCGATTGTCTGGCGCATCTGATGCCAATGCATGTGCATTGATCCAAACACTTCCGGGTAATACTTTATAACTCTTCACCAACTCCACTTTTCGGTTCGCCAATCTATCCAGCAACCTCTGTTTGAATTCCGCTTTGAACAGGATGATTGGGTTAGTCTGCCCCTGGATGTACAGCACTATTAATTTTTCGACTTTATAAAAATCAAACCAGATCCTTCGGCCATCTCTGTTTATGAATGGCCCCTCAGTACGAACAGGCCTGGAACCTGCGGCCCAGTCCGGCACACTGCCGGTGACCTGCGTAGTACGTACGGGCACATCACGCATAAATACTCTCAAATCACCTTCATCTTCTTTTTTCTGAAGCACCTGCGATACAATTCTCTCCAGGTTAGCCAGTCTTCCGCTTTCAATATTTTGGCGAAAGAACAGGTCAGTTTCTGCAAAAGAAAATTGCTGGTTTGTTACAGGCAGCGGCTGTTGTGCCAGCGATGAAGCGAGCAATTCCTGAACATTATTTAATGATTGTTCTTCTGTTGGCGAAGCTGTATGCAGATGACCGGTCAAAGTCTCCAACATTCCTAATAATTGTTCTTGCGTCATAATTAGTGAATATTTAGTAGCCCTTCGGACGATATTTCGAATTCATCCGGTTGTAATTTATTTTACTGTCTATCCTGCAACCAGGGAAAGTAAATTCATAAGCATAAAGAATGAGTTACAATTCTTATCTATGAATTTTCCAGGTCTAACAATCCCTATCCTTATATTTTATTTCTACCAAAATGCTTTTCAGTTTAATTGAACAGATATCCTGCTTTTGGATATTTAGGCATTTGATGATTTCTTGCGCTCCTTCTATACATTTTTTGTCATCTTTTTCTCCATCATGAGGAATAACAGGTTCGACAAATACATGAGTAGGTGGCAGTTCTTCAAAACAACTTCCTTCCGGAAGTGGAACTTGTACCTGGATTGAAAAACCACTAAAAGGTTCTCCTTTTAGATATTGCCCAATGTTCACAATTCTGTTTGGCCGAAGGCATCCCTCAATTCTAAATATTTTTTGTCTCTTTTCCTTATCCAGGCTCTTGAGTTCACCTTTAAACTTAGCTGTGGTAATATTCAAACTACCATCAAAACTACCAGTGAGAAGCGTTCCGTTGGAGGTATTTAAAGATAGCTGTGCACTGAAGCCGGTATTATTCAGTTTTCCATTGAATAGCACACCGGTATATGTATAGGTGAGACCTGAATCAGCAAGTTGACCTTTAATTCTTCCATCAAATGGTGCTACAAGGTAATGGTCAGTTTCATTTGGGATGTCGATGACAACATGAGCGCGTTTTGATTCGCCGGGTTTTAAAATAAGTCCGTTAATTTGTTCCAGTATATGAACATTCCATCCTTTGGGTAAGGAATGTTGTAACCGGATATCTAATGGTAATACTTCTCTGTAAGGGTTGCCAGCAAAAAAACCCATCCTGAATCCGGACCCTGGAACATAAGGCGCATAGGCAACATTGGATTGAACTGAATTGTTGCTTAAGTTGCCGTCGCTTATTGAAAATGTTGTTGCTTTAATACAATAGTGATTGACCGTTTCTCCGGATTCGATTGGGGGAATCCACCATTTTATCATGGCTGTACCCGGGGGCGTATTTTGCTCACTATCTGGAAAGTTAGAAGCACCAGCTGCAAGGTTGCCAACATTCAATACCTGGATGTTTCCGTCTTTATCTGTCATAGGTAACCATGTGACTCCACTCGTAGTAATTTTAGCATATTCAAACTGTACCTGCACGTTGTTTGAGATTTGGGTACCTACGTTACGTACACGACAATAGACTTTGTTCTCGAACTGGGTAGGAGTTCCCATGTCTAACACATTTACTTTTGCATTCCATTCAGAACTGCCACCATTGTTGATGAACAGGTCCACTGAGGACCAGTCGGGGCTGGAAATTCCTATATAAGGTCTGGACATCCACCAATCTGCACCCCAGGTAAGAAATGTTATATCAGGCCCATAATTTTCACCTACAGGATGTAGCCCAACTGCATACCATGCCAGTATTGTGGTCTTATGTTCTATCGAATTTATTCCGTATAAATCAATAGCCGCACTTATAGTTGCATTGCGAAAACTCCTGAAAATATTTTCGTCATTAGTTGGAATGCCTGTCATTGCTCCAATGTTTGAAAGATACTGTGAAAGCCCCCGGTACCAGATTCTTGCAGCTTTATACACGTCCTTTCCTCCTACGGTTTCTCGGCCCAATCCTTTAACAGGAATCAAAACTGGGTTTCGCGAACTTCTTTGGTGCACTCCACCCTGTGCCATGAGATATGCACAATGGGCCAAAATAGTACCCCTGTCATACCGAAATCCACCGTCTAAATTCCGATCATCAAAATGGTCTTTGCTGTGATTGCTGAGAGCAGTATTTACAAGAGTAGTTGGATCACGGGGAAAAGCCAGGTTTCTGAAGATTTGCCCGGTAGGAGAGATGGCCTGACCCATCCACCAATCTGCAGAAAACAAACCCCCAAAAACATCCGAGGTGCCTTCATGAATTGCAGCAAACCAACCAGAATAGGTAAGGCCAGGATTCCCCATTCCGTCTTTAAAAGAAAAATCGGTTACTGCATGTTGGTATTCATGCCCTACTATGGCATTCGAACCTGCAAGGTAGTCATCAACTATATTTGAATTTGTAGCTCCGGTTGGATCACCATCGAAGAAGGCTAAGTGGCTTACCCAAGACCCATTTACCAATGCACTATCAAAAAACGCATTAACTGACCTTGAAGTTCCAGCATCATCGTCGTAGGTGTGTGCCACCACATTTAGTGATTGGTTGGGCACGAGGGGTGCAGAAAAATCATTATCATCCCAACCCACTCTTCCACCAACAGCATTATACCAGTCGTACAATTCAGCTACAATATAATGTTCATCCACTTCAGGTTGCTGAGATGAAGTACGTTCTGTGTCTGTAGTATTAGCAGCAACCCTGTTCCAATTCTTGTCTCCATCATTATCTGTTGAAACATCGACATCTCCATCTGATATTTTTTGGGGAATGTTTGGATAGACTATAGAGCTGTCTGCATTAGCATCATAGGTGATAATGTCTCTTGCCTTGGTCTTATTCTTTAAGAGATAGGTTGATGTACTGTCCACTCTCACAATTTCAAGAGATCGGTTTATGTAAGGTCCTCCTAATGGGGTACAACCCAAACCCGACCCGGTAGTGGAAGTCTCTGCACTTTTCCTTGTAGGACTGAATAAAAATAATTCTCCGGTTTCTGCATTGAAAAACATTTGGCCAAAAGCAATTGTTGGCTTCTTCTCTTTTTCTTTCTCATTATTACCTTCCTCAAAGATGTACGGAGAATAGCCGTATGTAGCCCAGGTATGCAACATTTTACCTTTCCAGGGGTAGATGACATGTCTGGGATTTTGCATTATTGGGAATAGCTTTTCCTTTCTTCTCTTCATCAATTTCTCCAAATCCTGGAATCCTTTCATACCTTTAATTTCTGCGAGTACCAATTGCTGCAATTCCTGAACTTTAATTTTTACAATATTGGAGATAGCAATATCTCTATAACATGAAGACTGTATTTCTACAAGCATACCGTTTGCATTGAAATGCGCGATCACTTTTGAGCTGTAGAATTCGACACGCCTCTTGTTATCGCCTTCACTGTCTGTTAAGTAGAATTGATATTGATAATGGTGCCATCCAATGTTATCTCTTTTATCATTAATCGTTTCCAGCCCTTTTACTAAATCTTCAGGGCCAAAAAGTAGTGCGTAACCTTTTAAAAACTCTGTAAATATTTTCTTGTTACTCTCAGGATTAATGGCACCATTTTGCCCCGATTGAAGATTATCAGCACGGACGAACGACAAGACACCTCGTACTTCATCCCATTCATACAAAAAGTTTTCTTTGTTTGCTGCAAGGTCTTTGAGCAATTCTCTTTGTCGTGGTGTAATATTTCCTGGTTCCATAACAATTGATTTAGTTGCCTACTCTTTGTCGGATTTTCGGCTTACTCCGATTTTGATTCTTAGAAAATTTGTGCAGGTCACTTTTAAGTGGTGAAGCCATTAAGCATAGCACACAACGGGTCGATGCTTAACGAAGTGACGGATTTTTACCACAAATGTTTATACGAAGCACACCTGTTTCTTGCCCTCCAAAACTGTCAAACGAAGCACTGTCTCTGCTATCTCGCTCAGCCCATGTTGTGCATTCGTGCTATTGTTCTATGGATCTTTGAATTTGTCTTTTTTTATCTTAAGTGAAAGAATTGCAAATCATTATTTCAACAACTCTTAAATGGGTTTATTCTTGGACTAAATGAAACTTTTTTGTTATTACGACCGGCATTAAATGGCGGGGGTATTACTTTTCTGCAAATGCTTTCATAAGGTGTTCTGGAAGCTGGTACAGCCAGCGCATATCCCATTCTAAATTTACCTGTGAATATAAACTTTGCAACATAAACAGGTTGCATTATTGTTTGATACATCGTCTTTGAATGTGAGAAATAGCCTAATTCAAAAGATATAGGACTTATTTCTTTTGGAGTATAAAGTCTTTCAGGATTTGTGTTTTGTAATTGTTCCAGTGCTATGGCAGCAGCTTCTTCCGGTTTCATAATTGTTGCCATTGTAATAGGATCTTCATGAAGATAGCGCCAATCGATTCCAAAAGCGTCAAGTTTATTTTCAGCAGAAGTTTTTATAAATACCGAAGCGCTTCCAAGTACTGGTAGTTCATCTACGAAGCGCCTGTAAGCATACACTAGCCTGTTAAGTACAACGGGTGTTATTTTTCTTTCAGAGGACATTCCGGCTGATTTTAGCTGGAAAAGTTTTTCAAAGTGAAGGTTGTCCATAGAACCTGATAAATTAAGCTTGTTTTTTTCAAGTATGTCGCAAGCGGCTTTTTCAAATTCATTCTTGTTTGTTTCCTTTGAGTCTTCACTTATAGGATTTAAATATCCCGGAGTATTTTTTTGAAAACGGATACAGCCGGATTCAGGAAAATATTGTAGTGTAGCATTATCATGAAGACGGAGTAACGTATGATTTTCCTTTTGAACACAATCAAAACGTAATTCCTTTGCCTGTAGCGCATTTGTAAAAGGGAGCACCAACCTTACCGATTCGTTGTGCAGTTCCTGAATATTCCTGTTCCGAATCTTAAATACCGGAATGGTATCCTTATAATTTGCTGTCTTCTCAACAAGCATTTTCTGAAGGTCTTTATCTGCACGCATGATTTAATTTTTTAAGTTTGTATAATTATTTTTCATTAAAATTATCCTTCTGACCAACGCCAACTTAACCAGTATTTATCTGAAGGAGAAATGTCGGATACTGTCGTTCCGTGCCCCCACAAATGGTCACAATACATTGTTGTATTTCCCCAGTCAGGGTTCCCGCTATGCCAGGTGTCTGCCCTTTCAGCAGCAATTACCATAGGGTGGTTATCAAACCACCAATCACTTACACCATCAATCCAGCTTTCTGCAACAGTATTACCATTAGTCATGTTGTTGCCAGTGTCTTCCCCACACTCATCCACAGTCCAACCATCCCACATTAAATCATAAGCACCGCATATCTTGTGTAGGCGTTGAAATATATCCCAATAATCAAGCGGGCTGGACAAGTTTAAGGTTTCACATGCATACATGAGTAGCCATTCTAGATTCTAGTTATTGCCAAGCAGCCAGTTGTGCGAATCACCAACAAAATTGTTGCGAGCAACATCATATAGAACAACAGCATGGCCGTCCCAATGGTTTCCATGTGTGCTTATAAAAAATAGGTCCACGTTGTCTCCATAATCACTATCGATACCTCCCTTGCTAGTATCATTAAGATCTATTTCCCAGCAATCTGTTTCAGCCCAATAAAATGAACGGGTATGACCATGACTACGCAGAGCGTTATCCAGTCCATTGCAATTATTAAAAACGTAGGTGAGATCAGATGCGTCCCAACCTGCAGCTCGGGCATGAGAAAAATGCCTGATACCTTCAATTCCAAATGTTGCCATGATTTTATTTTTAAACGTTAATGCTTACTCTTTGTCGGATTTTCGGCTTACTCCGATGGAATATCAAAATGTTTTTCTGTAAGATCTAATCATATAATTCGAACTTATTTTGTCTTTTGTCTTTCAATTAGATTTTGTATTCATTTTCTTCTTGCAGCTTCAGAATTGGGGGCCGGTAGTTTTCGATTTACTGCGGAGTAGTAGATCACCAGAATATTTGTTATCCTGCTTCACAACAAATCCAATTACCATCAGGCCGGTTCCAGTGCAAATGCCGCCAGTGCGCTGTCATCCAATTCCAGGTAATCATTCCCGTTAGTAGTAAGTACCGCCACATACAGATATTCTGCAAATGCTGCTTTCCCTTCCAAAGCACATATTCCCAATAATGCAGCAGGAGAAAATGTTTTGGAATATACACTGGTACCATCGCGATGATAATTTTCGAGTACTCCGTTGTATGTGCTGCCTATCACCATGCCGGATGTGTTGGTAGCACTTGTTTGCGCCGCGTCGCTGCAGGTTCCTTTCTGAACTGTGAAATTGAAATCTGCAAAGTTGTTCGGATGATAGGCTCTGAAACGAACCTCAACATTGGAGCCTGGCTGGTACTTTACAAAGCCACAGCAATTAGCGGAACTCTCTACACCATCCACCAATATCTTATAAATATCTGCTTCGCATTTTTGATTATCGATGCGCACATTCATTTTGTAAGCATCCGCATGTGTAGGGTCGCTCAGGATCAGATAGTCGTCCGGTGCATCAATGGAAGGTGCAAAGCTGTTGTAATTTGGAGTCTGGAATAACTGGCGTGGCAGAGCTGAAACTTTGTTGCCTGCATTATCGAATATTTCCAAAATGAACTCATACAACCCATCGTCAAATGATGAGGTATCAAATACTACAGATACCGTATTCTGATCCCAGTTAGGATTCAGTTCCGTTGCGTTGACCGGAGCCATCGTGGGCGATACGGGAGGAATTATGAATAAGTCGTTTTTGGTGCCTACCGTAACCGGTCCCAATTTGAATGATTTGACATCGATATGTTTGTGCAGGAAAATATCGAAGTATTCAAATGTATATCCTTTGAATAGCTCGTTTTTCAGTGGAGTAAGCGTCCCGCTTGCAGCGCTCAGGTCGGCATTGCGTATTTTGCGATAGCTCCATCTGTAATATTTCATATTGTTGGATGGCAGCCCGCTGCCGAACTGAACGAGGAAGTATAAGGCCTTGCCAAAGGGGCGCCGGAAATCACCTACTGCGTTGGCGCGGTGAGGAACGCTTACATCGCTCAGCCCGATCCGGTTGAAGAATTTACCCTGGATGATAGAAAACTGATCAGTCTGTTTGATGTGGGCTACGCTTGCTCCGTGGCCAATTGTTTTTACCCATACGATATCGCCTTCGACGATGTTATTGCATCCCCAAAGTACTCTTGGGTCGGTGATGGTAATTGACACATTGCTGCCGCAGGCATAGTTCCAGTAGGTGTTGCAGGGGATAGGTGGTTTGTAAACGGTAGTCCATACTCCATTGATATAATACTCTACCCAGAAATAAAGATCCGGATGGTCTCCACATGCCCAATAGAAAATTGTGGTGTCGAAATTTCCATTCATGTCAGTCGTTACTGTTTTTATTTCATCGCAACGATAGAAGTAGGGCCATATCCATGGAAGCCAGCAGAAAAGCGGGTGAAATAATTGGAAGTTTTGCAAAATGGAATTCCTGATCTGTGTAACGTTACCGGAAAGCAATTGTTTTTTCAGGTCTGGCTGAAGGTTTGCTCTTACTTCCCTTATTGTGTCTAAAGCTTTGCTTTGATCTGCAGATGCAATATCTGCACGTGTATTAAGTTTTGCTGATCGCAATTCCATCGGTGCAAATGCAAACTCCGGCAGGCCAACTTGAGGAAATGGTTTGGCCTGGAACACCTGCCTGATGTCAGGAATTCGTTCGAATGGAGGAGGGTCGGGGATGGGAATAGGAATGGGCAACTCGGGATGAAGTACAATGTCGGGTATGAGCAGAATAATGTTGTCAGGGATTCGATGCAGCCACCACCATATTTTGTCTATCTCGCAAATATGCACTCTGGCGTTGCAAATAGGACGGTTCTGCACCTTACCATCGATGACGAAATTTTTCGTAACGGTTCCCCTTACACGACAAATACCAAAGCACCACAATTTGGATAAATATGCTGGAATCGGTAATATCTGCAATTCTCCTTTGGGGCCGGTATCAAGGATGGGTTCGTAAGCATGAAGTCTCTCCATATCTGCCAGGGAGTTGGCTACTACAGTTCTTTCCTTAGGGTTAGGGACAATGAATACCCGTACTTCATTCAGGCTCTCTACAGGTACCTCTTTGAAATTTGCAGATTCTTTGTTTACGGGCACTTGCTGAAGCAATTTGCCATTACGGTTAAAAAGATAGGCTGTGAGTTGTACAGGTTCATTTAGGGGTTGTTCGAACTTTACAGGGACAACCAGGTTCTGAAATCTTGCTTTACTTTTCATGAGAGCTTTATTTTGTGGATTAAAAAGAAATTTTTCCAAAATCGGGAACAACTGTTCGATGTTCAGGTGCATTGCTGTAGGTTGTTCACCCATCAGGCAGTAATGATCTTGGAATTTGTATTTTTTTCTTGCAGAAGGATTGCTTCTTAAGAATATCAGCAATCGTGTGGTTGATTCACATAGGATATCCTGTTCTTAAGGCAACGCGCGCATGAAAACAAACGCTAATGTGGTAGCGAAATTTTACCTTTCAAATCCTCATCATACAGGAAGGATGACCTGTATCACATCACTTATTTTTATTAGGATAGGATTGGGGGTGATTCTTGAATTTGTACCGGGCCGATTAAAAACTTATCACAAAAGTCGATTTGAATCTTAAATGAACATAGTACTAAGGCGACATGTATTAGTAAAATATCGACGACATTTCAATAATTGAAATTGAGCTTGTTCATGATATTCCTTCTGCCGAAATACTTAGTCGTTGTAACAATTCTCGCGCCTGCCTGCTTGCTTCCATGTTATGTAATTCATCATTATTCAGGTCGAGTAATTTCTTCACATCCCCATATTGTTTGTCCCTTATCCATCTCGTCAGACAGACCTGGTAAAGCATTGGCAACAATTGTTCCTTCTGCACAGAGTCAAGAGACTGATAAAATTCATACCAATGAACGTCCTTGCCTGTGTGTATTTCATTTTCTATTTTATTTCTCCATTTATCAGGATAACTGACTGCATCAGAAACAGTCTCTTCACACAAAGGATTTTTCAGCATAACACTACACAACAAACCCATCACCAATACTGTATGATAGTTGATGCTGTAAATATAGGTTCGCTTCTCCTCCTGTTCAGCGCCATCAATTTTTGATCTTTCCAATCCAGGTGCTGGTAAAAAACCCACTCTTTCTTCGATCTTAAACAGACAGTTCAAGGCGAAGCTGGCCGCAGGAGTCCATTTTCTGTTTAATAATGGCCATGCCATTAGTAATTCGCCGGCAATATCATAATTCTGTTCATCGAGGTAGCGAATGACAAGCGACTCTACCAACTGAAATATAATTTCCAAATCGATACCCGGAATCTTATTTCTTTCGAAAGCTCCATACATTAAA
>JBDHYH010000132.1:0-10090 GCA_039811325.1 Chitinophagaceae bacterium
ACAAATTGAAATTATAGGAAAGTCAATTTTTCAGGCAGTATCCGGTACTCAACCGACTTCCGGGTTATCATCTTATCGAGGTTGATGGAGCCTTTCTTTCCAGAATAGGGATAAGCCTGGTAGAATTCTTCTCCCATTAACTTTGGTACTAAATCCCGGTTCCCTGCAGATGAGAGCCGTGGAATTGGTCTCATCTCCCTATTGAATATTCTGAAGTTGAACTTTGTTAAACATTTATTTTTTGCCCATTCAGGTCATATATTTTTGATAGTTTCTTTGTAACTTTGCGCCCTCAAAAAATGGGAAATAATACCCAGATGAGAGTGTTGCAAGTAATTTGTTAACGACTATTTCAAATATTAAAAAAAACAAGCCAAATGGCCGACTTAAGATTTCAAAGAAACTTTGGTATTGCCGCCCATATTGATGCGGGCAAGACAACTACCACCGAGCGTATTCTTTATTATACCGGGGTAAACCATAAACTGGGTGAAGTGCACGAAGGTGCTGCCACCATGGACTGGATGGCACAGGAGCAAGAGCGTGGTATCACCATTACTTCTGCTGCTACTACCTGCTTCTGGAACTTCCCACTTGCAAATGGTCAAAAGATTCCGGAAACAAAACAATACAAATTCAACATTATTGATACTCCGGGACACGTGGACTTCACAGTAGAAGTAGAACGTTCACTGCGTGTATTGGATGGTTTACTTTCATTGTTTTGTGCAGTGAGCGGCGTGGAGCCTCAGAGTGAGACCGTTTGGCGCCAGGCAAATAAGTATAAAGTACCCCGTATCGGATTCGTGAATAAAATGGACCGTGCAGGGGCTGACTTCCTTAATGTAGTAAAGCAAGTAAAGGAAATGCTGGGTGCCAACCCTGTTCCTTTACAATTACCAATTGGTGCAGAAGATTCTTTCAAAGGTGTGGTTGACCTGATCACCATGAAAGGAATTGTATGGGACGACGCCACCCAGGGGATGACCTACAATGAAGTACCGGTGCCTGAAGAGATGAAGGCAGATGTAGAAGAGTGGAGACAGCACCTGGTAGAGGCAGTCGCTGATTATGATGAGAAATTGTTGGAGAAATTCTTCGATGACCCAAATTCAATTACAGAAGCCGAGATGCACGAGGCTATCCGTAAGGCAACTATTGACATGTCTATTATCCCGATGATGTGTGGTTCTTCATTCAAGAATAAAGGGGTGCAGGCTGCATTGAATGCTATCGTTCGCTACCTGCCAAGTCCGTTGGATATTGAAGCAATCAAGGGAATTAATCCAGATACAGGTGAAGAAACAGAACGCCATCCGGATGCAAAAGACCCTTTCAGCGCATTGGCATTTAAGATCATGACAGATCCTTTCGTAGGTCGCCTTGCATTCTTCCGTGCGTACAGTGGTACTTTAAATGCGGGTTCTTATGTGTTGAATACCCGTACAGGAAAGAATGAAAGGATCAGCCGCCTGATGCAAATGCATGCTAACAAGCAGAACCCGGTTGACCACATCAGCGCAGGTGATATCGGAGCCGCAGTTGGTTTTAAGGATATCAAGACAGGAGATACACTTTGTGATGAAAACAACCCGATCGTTCTGGAATCTATGACCTTCCCTGAACCGGTTATTGCCATTGCAGTAGAACCGAAAACTCAGGCAGACGTTGACAAAATGGGTATGGCTATTGCCAAATTGGTGGAAGAAGATCCAACCTTACGCGTAGCCACAGACGAAGAAACCGGACAGACCACATTGAGCGGAATGGGTGAATTGCACCTCGATATCATTATCGACCGTTTAAAGCGGGAATTCAAAGTAGAGATCAACCAGGGTGCACCCCAGGTAGCCTACAAAGAAGCGTTTAACGCTACTATTGAACACCGTGAAGTGCTGAAGAAGCAGACCGGTGGTCGTGGTAAGTTTGCCGACATCCAGTTTGAAATAGGGCCTGCTGATGAAGACTTCCTGAAAGAAGACAAAGGACACTTCCAGTTTGTGAATGATATCTTCGGAGGATCTATTCCAAGAGAGTTTATTCCGGCAATTCAAAAAGGATTTGACAGTGCAATGAGTACAGGTGTTTTGGCAGGATACCCTGTTCAGAATATGAAGGTGAGAGTATTTGATGGTTCGTTCCACCAGGTGGACTCAGATTCTATGTCATTTGAACTCTGTGCTAAGGCAGGATACCGAGAGGCAGCCCGCAAAGCTAAGCCGGTATTGCTGGAGCCTATCATGAAAGTAGAAGTGTTGACTCCTGATCAGTACATGGGTGATGTAACAGGTGACCTAAACCGTCGTCGGGGTATCCTCGAAGGAATGGATACACGCCACGGTGTTCAGGTGATCAAAGCAAAAGTGCCATTGAGCGAAATGTTCGGTTATGTTACGCAATTGCGTTCATTGACCAGCGGACGTGCTACTTCTACAATGGAATTCAGCCACTACTCACCTGCTCCTAATAATATCGCCGAAGAGGTGATAGCAAAGCAGAAGGGGAAGATAAAAGTAGAAGACTAAAAGTCAATTATATTTCAATGAAATCCCTCACCCATCCGGTGAGGGATTTTTTTTAAGTCCTCAGATGTGATAATAGCCCTGTTTGATGGCGAATAAGGCAAGGCCAACCCTGCTTTTAATATCAAATTTTACAAAGAGGTTGTCGCGGTAATTATCCACTGTTCTTGGACTTGCATTCATCTTGTCTGCTATTTCTTTGTAGGTAAGGTCAGAACAAACCAATTGGAGAAATTCTTCCTCTCTCTGCGAAATGGCAATTTTTCTTAAAGTACCATGTTGTACTTCATAAATCATGCGGCTGTTTACAAGATCATTGCTGTAGTACCCTTTTTGTATGATATTATCAAAGGCTTCTTTTAGTATCGCTGGTTTACTGTCTTTCAGAATATAACCACGTGCTCCGAGGTTGATCATTCTTAATACGGTTGATTCATTATCCGACATACTGAGTACCAGAATGCGCGAATAGGGTAAGTTTTTCTTTATCCACTTTGCAGTTTCAAAACCATCCATTTCAGGCATACTGATGTCGAGCAGGATAATGTCGGGGGTTTCATTTTCTGCAACAGATTCAATGAATTCCTTCCCATTTCCAGCTTCGAAAATTACCTGATAGGATTCAAACCTATCGATAATCCTTGCAAGCCCATTTCGTAATAATTCATGGTCATCTACCAATACCACTTTGATTCCTTGGTTCTGCATAAGGTAAGCTTATTTCTATTTTGGTTCCTTTATTGATTTCAGAATTGATGGAGAACTTACCTCCAACAACTCGAATTCTTTCTGCAATATTCCTGAGCCCAATACCTTTCCCTTTGAGCCCGGTCATATCAAACCCGCAGCCATTGTCTGCAATCCTGATGATGGTACCTGCTTTATCATCACCCAATACAACGCTGATCTTATCTGCATTGGCATGTTTGGTAATGTTATTGAGTATTTCCTGAATCACTCTGAATATGATAAGGCCCGCATCATCACTGATCTCAAAATGCTCCTTATTATTTTTATATTCAACCTTGAATTTACCCGTTTTCTCGAATTGCCCCAAAAGAGTTCGGAGAGATTCCGTAAACCCATTATCCTTAATGTGATTGGTGTTGAGATTATGGCTAAGTGTGCGGAGATCCGCAATAGCCTTGGCAAGCAGTTGGTCTGCAGCTTCTGTATCTTCAGTAGGTTCTGATGTATTGATCTGAAGCCGGGCTAAGGAAAGCGTTTGTCCGATATTATCATGTATTTCGCGGCTGACGTGATCTAATGTTTGTTCCTGTATTTCCAATTGAGTATTCAATAGTGTCTGTTCGAATTCCTTTCTAATTCGTTCATTTTCGTAGAGCAGCCTGTTCTTCCTGTTGTTGTTTCGGGCCAAAAAGACGAGAAAGAAGATGGCGATAAAAACGAGAACAAGGATTACGACAATGATGGTGAATATGACCTCTTCTTTAGCCTGCATAGGAAAAAAGAATAAGTGAATGAACCATATAAAATAACATTTAAGATTGGCATTATCAGGTTGTACAGTTTCTTGTTATGGAGAGTGAGATCATTCATCCTGATGAATTGACTCATACCCATTACTACCAAAGCTCCCAGGCTGAAAATCAGTAATCCCGCAGATGTCCAGAAAACGGGTTCATCGGTAAAAATAAAATAATCTTCCCTCATAGCCATTTTAAAAAGCAGCATACAACTCAGCAGAATGCTAAAAAAATAATAGAATATTTGGGAAAGAACAGTCATCCTGGTCATTCCTTCCCAGAAGAGAAAATTCAATAGCCCTGCAACAGTAGTCGCTATCGCTATGCTAATATAAATAGTCCTGTGCCGGGGTGATAAATTCAAATGGCTGTAATGCGCCAGAAATACCAGTGGAATAGAAAGCAGGGGATAATAATTCAAAACAAAATGATTCGTGGTATAACCAAGATGCATTACCACAATGGAGCTAATGTCAACAACAGTACCTACAGTACAGAGCAGCAGAAAATACAGCATTTTCTCAATCCGCAGCCATCGCAGAAAAAACAATCCCGAAAGCACGGAAGCAATTTGAAAATATTGATAATATAATATCATCAGAAACCTGGGATTTCTCAAGGAAACGTTTGCCCATTATTTACCGGGGGTAATGGCTTTCCATTATCGTCTGTAGCAGGCTCACCGTCCCCATCACAAGCACACAGAAAGACAGTAAGCCTTCCTTCATCGCTTTTACTTTTTGCATGCTTCGGTGTATAAATCCCAAATCGGACCTGCACTTGCTCTGTATTTTTTTCTATTTTTTGCAGCCACTTCAAAAGCTTCTTTGCGTCAAATCCTACTGCTGTAGTCATTTTTTGCTTAGAAGACTTTGCAGTTGAGATGCTGCCGGCATATTCCTTAATGCAATCATCCGCCATTTTTTGGGAGACTTCTTTCATATTGTAATTATTTGAGAACTAAGTTATTGAATAATTTTATCCATTCAAAAAGTGATTCTTCGCACTAATCTCGAAAATAGGGTGAAAACACCCTACTACAGAGGTAGGATATATGTGATATTTGTATCGGATTTGATTAGACGCCATCCGTTTTTAATCCGGCTCAAAAAAATAAATCTGGCGGTTTTTCAATATATAACGAGGTGAAAAGGAACCCTCAAAAATCCTACTTGGCAACGTGGTTTTTCAATTAGGTAGCGAAATGCCCTTCGGGGCATTTTGCAATTATAGCAATGGTTATCAACCGCCAATAAACAGCTTTCAGTCTTAAATAGATTTCTTTCAAATGGTGGCAACCTTCGTCATTCGCTACATTTGATAATAAACTGTTATGAAATGCCGCAGGCAACTGCCTTCATTTTCTCCCAAACTCTTAATTTTGGAACTGCTAAGAAAAAAATCAAGTCATGAAAATCAGCCCTGCCAATCTGCAAAAATTAGAAAAGCTTGTTGAAGATTCAGGTTATATCCTTAGATATGAACGTGGAAGTTTTCAAAGTGGTTATTGTATTCTCGAACACAAGAAGGTGGTGGTATTGAATAAATTTCTGAATGTGGAAGGGAGGATCAATACACTACAGGAACTGATACCTGTGCTTGAGATTAATATTGATGCATTGACACACGACAATCAAAAGCTCCATGAGGAATTGATGGCGGTGTCCAAACAATCCGCGTCATAATTACAATTGTATTCATTTTAGGATTTCGCAAAGGCCGCCAACCATTGAAAGGGGACCTCTTATTACTGAATACTTTTCGTGGTAAGGTTGGCAACCTTTGCGAAATCGATTAGCTTTGGATGGTGCACTACCCCGATCTTACCATTACCTTTTTAGGGACCGGCACTAGTACCGGTGTCCCCATGATTGCCTGTCATTGCAAAGTTTGTACTTCCATCGACGCTCACGACAAGAGATTCAGAAGCAGTATTCTTGTTTCATCAGCTACTACGACGATTGTTGTGGATACTACTCCTGATTTCAGAAGCCAGATGCTGATGAATCATGTAAACAAACTGGACGCTGTCCTGTTTACGCATTCGCATAAGGATCATGTAGCAGGATTGGATGATGTGAAAGCATTCAGTTTTTTCCAGGGACAACCGATGGAAGTGTATGCCAGCGAATATACCCAGGCCGCATTGAGGAGAGAGTTCTCTTACATTTTCGAAAAAGATAAATATCCCGGTGTGCCGGATATCAATTTGCACACGATCACCGGCGCTCCTTTCACGATTGGCGATATAAGGATAGAGCCGATCCTTGTGTATCATCTTCACATGCCGGTATATGGATTCCGTTTTGGAAGTTTTACCTACATTACTGATGCCAACAGGATTGAGGCTACCGAAAAAGAAAAAATAAAAGGATCGCAAACGATGGTGGTCAATGCGCTCCGCAAAGAGCCACACCTTTCTCACTTTACCCTGGAGCAGGCTATCAGCCTTGTAAAAGAATTAGAAATACCGGAGGCCTATTTCACACACATCAGTCATCAATTGGGCAGGCATGCTGATGTTTCCAAAGAATTACCTGATGGGATTCACCTTGCTTATGATGGCCTTCAGTTGCAGGTCAAAGGATGATGATTATTTTTTCCCCTTAAAAAATCCTTTTGCGGCAAGAATGTTTTTTGTGATTTGAAGCGCCGTCGCTTCCAGGTCTTTACCGGTATCATAGGATTGAACAACGCACACAAAGAAATAAACGTGGAGATTTTCTTCGATCCACCCGCCGATCCATGCCATTGGTTCATTCTTGTTGGAGATTGCAGGTGCTGTTGTGTAACTTAACTTAAAGAGGGTATTGTCCTCCTTCAGCATGAGGTCGCGTACCACCTGCTGTGCATACTTTTGAAAAGGAAGTTTGTCAAAATAAATTTTATACAGCATACCCATCTGCTCATCGGGTGAAATTTTTAATGCACCATTGACCCAAAAGGAATCGAGGGGCGCAATATTCATGTTACCGTATTTCAGCGAGTCCATCCAGATGGCCATTGTATCCTTACCGATTTTTTGAGCAAGCGCTTTGAAATAATCAGTATTGTTTTTGTCGAAGGCTTCCTTAAGCGATACACTGTCCAGCACAGGATTGCCCGAACTCTTTAAAACGGTTTTTTCATCTATCAGCCTGGAAGACTCAACTCCGATAAGCGTTTCAGCTATTTTGAAACTATTGCCCGGCGACATGCGCAGGGTGTCCAGCAGCATATTATACACAGTGATATCTCCCATCTGGTTGTTCAGGAATGCAAAGGATCCGGTAACATTGGCTGAATCAAAATATTGCTGCAGGCTATTGTCTATTTTGGCAACGTTGGGTGAGCATGATATAAACAGAATGCATACACTAAAAATGAGGAACAGGTACTTCATGGATTGGTTTAATTATTTTTCAGATGGTACTATGTGGCCGGCGCTTGCTTCGAGCGCCTCGTAAAATTCTTTTCCGAATTTCTGGATAAGCGGAGTTTGTAAAAATTTATAAACAGGAACTTGTAACTTCTTTCCGAGTTTGCAAGCCGGATCGCAGAGTCCCGGTCTTGGTTCATAATTTAACAGGTTGGTATCGCCGGTTTTCTTCACGCGGATAGGGAAGAGGTGACAGCTAATCGGTTTTTTCCAATTGCCGTTCACTTTGAATTTGCCTTCATTGAATGCCTTCTCAAGGCCGCATTTGACGATTCCATTTTTTTCGACAACGCCATAGGCACACATTCCGTTTTTGACTGTCGGGGTCACCCAGCCAAACTCGTCATCAAAAACATAATGGCCTTTTTTCTCAATTTCCTTTTTCCCTTCTTCAGTGAGGTATGGGGCTACTACATCGTAAATCTTCTTCAGGTATCGTTGCTCTTTAGCCTCCAATGGAGCTCCGGCATCGCCGTCCACACAGCACCCCCCCTTACACTTTTCAAGATCGCAGACAAACTGTTTTTCTACGATCTCGTCACTCACTAAATTATTTCCAATGGCTATCATCGCCGCAAAAATAATGAATAAGTCAGTGGAGGATGTATGAACTTATTGTAGTGATTTTTTGCAGGGGTGCAGCAATTGGATTGCCCTTCATTATTTATCCATCACTTTCCATCCCTGCAGCGCATCTCCTCAAAAGGAACGTTGCGTTTTGAAATGTGGCGAGTTAATAAACCGAAATGAGATGAATGGCATTAATCGCAGGTCCTGTACCGGGGACACACTGCGGGAATGGAAAAATCAAGGCCAGTAGATGTTTCAGAGGAAATATTTTTTATCCACCTCCTGAAATTTCGTCCTTTTGGATCCAGGCTTGCCAGGTAAGTCATTAGTGGTAGTTTTGGGATTCTGTACCATCCAATTATATCACACCAACACAATGAGGGCAATATTTCTCACCATATTTTTTGCATTTTCTCTGACAAACAATTTTGGACAGGCGAAAGAAATGAAACTAAAAATCTCGCACTTAACGGGCGACTTTTATATTTACACAACATACAGTATCTACGAAGGAAGCCGGATTCCCGCCAATGGGATGTACCTTGTTACCAACAATGGTGTTGTATTGTTTGATACTCCCTGGGATACAACTCAATTTCAACCATTGCTCGACAGTATAAAATATAGACATAATAAAACGGTAGCATTGTGCATTGCAACGCATTGGCATAGCGACAGAACAGAAGGCCTGGAATATTACAGGCAACAAGGTATCAGAACCTACACTACAACGCTTACTGACGCATTGAGCAAAAAGAACGGTAAGAAAAGGGCTGAATTCTTAATGGAGAAAGACACTACTTTCCATGCAGGTCAATATTCTTTCGAAACGTATTACCCGGGCCAGGGACACACGGCAGACAATATTGTTATATGGTTTAGCAAAGAAAAAATTCTTTATGCCGGTTGTTTAGTAAAAGGTGCTAACGCTCCGAATTTGGGTAACCTATCAGATGCCAACGTAGCAGCATACTATTCTACACTGAAAAAAGTTGAGAAGAAATGCCCTGATCCAAAATTTATTATCATTTCTCACAGCGACTGGAATAATATAAACTCATTAAAACACTCCATCAGGCTGGCAAGAGAATTAAGGAAGAAAAATAGAACCAACCCTTCCAGTGTGAGAAAGTAAAATTAAGAACGACAAATCATCGTTGAAGTCGAATTTCAACGCATGTTCTCCACAACAAAATCTAATTCCGGCAACAACCAAAATCCTTCTGGCTGTTCAGCAATCTTAGCTATTGAAAACCCCAAAGTCGTTTACAATTCAGTACCATTATTTATCATCCGGATTGCACGCTCTGAATACAATCGCTGCGATAACTCCGCCACCAAAACAGCCAACAAGATACATCCAGAAATCGCCCCACTGCGCCATCTTCATCAAAGTAATTCCCACCGCTACTGCAGGATTGAAAGCGCCTCCTGAATAGCTCCCGAACGCATAAGCCATAGCAGTAACAGTAAGCCCTATTGCCAAACCAAAATAGCTATTTCCGGCGGTAGCCTTGGCTGTAGCTACATTCAACACCACAAATACAAGCGCGAAGGTGCCGATCAACTCGGCGATGAGGGCTTTAGTAATATCCGGGTTTGATGCGGCTGCAAGGGCATCCACCTTTTCTCCACCAATGAAATACCGAACTACAAAGGCGGCAACAACAGCGCCTAAGGTCTGCACGATCATATAGGGAATTGCTTCGCCAACTTTTATCCTGCCGCGGATCCATACTCCAAGAGTTATAGCAGGATTGTAATGAGCGCCTGATAGGTGTCCTCCGGCATATACCATCACCATTAATGCGGTACCTATAGCTACAGGTGCCAGGTTGCCTGCACCACCTAATACCGTCAACCCGATGGTAAGAATCAAAAAGAATGTGCCGATAAATTCTGTAATCAATTTTTTCATGCTGAGAATATTTATTGGTTTACGGTTGTTTTGATGATTATGCGGAAAATTGGCTCGGAACCTGTTGCCTTTAACCGTTTCAAAATAAGACATTACTTCTAATACGAAAATGAAAAATATCTAAGACCAATATTTATTTATTGGTTTTTTTGTTGTATTTTTGGTCTTAAATAAT
>JBDHYH010000133.1:0-10063 GCA_039811325.1 Chitinophagaceae bacterium
ATAAGCGGACAGTTGAGCTTTTGTTTGCGCTCAGTACCGAATATTTTGAATCTATCGGGAAGGACGAAGAAACGGAAAATATTTTTTCGGTACCGTTAGAGGCTGCACTTGAAAACTATAAACAATTCTCTCCCAATTTCAATGAAATGCTCTTTGATATTTATAAAAAGCGGCTATCATCGTGGTGAGTGAGGGGTGGGGTATATTGTCGGTGATAGAACTGAAATCACGATTTAGTACGGACGAATACGAACATCGGAAGCGGATTCTCGAAGGTGATACAATTACCAAACAATCTTGTTCCGCCCGATTATATCAGACAGAACGATTGGAACTTTGGAAAATGAAGTAAGGGAAGCTGTCTCTTAAAATACTTTTCAGATAAGAAAAACACTTAGCAAAGCCGAACAATTTCATGACTAAATATTCTTGTTAACTTCTAAATTTATTGTGATGAAAAAATTAAGTAATGTTGAGATGAAACAAATTATAGGAGGTAGTGCCTCTGGAGGGAAATTATGCATGACCAGGGCTGATTGTGGCCCTGGTGAGGCATGCTTAAAACTGCCACCTTTGCCCAAAAATTGTATTTCTGTTGAACGTGGATCGGGTTGTTCCGGTGATGAGGATTGTGGAAATGGAACGAATTGCATTCCAAGGCCTTATCCCTTTTCTGGAAATTGGTGTAATTAATTGTCAATAAGAGTAAATCAAATGAGTTTGGAAACCTTTCAGACTCATTTTCATTTTTTCAATTACAATATTCAACAACTATGAGAACTTATTGCATATTTCTTATGAACTTTTTTTTCTGGTTTATTACAAATAATTCTTTTGCTCAAAAGCCGATTGTCATAACAGGCCATTTTGAAGGAGCTTCAGAAAATGATAAAGTTTATGTTGAATCAAACAAGGGATTAAAGGATTCTTCTATTATTACAAAGAGAGGGTTTAAGTTTAGCCTGAGCCCAGCCAGTGCGTGGGATGTATATTTTGTCCGATGTCCGAAAGTGTCCAAAACGTATGTTTTTCCTTTGTTTCTAAGGGCTGGATCGGTTATAGATTTTAGCATCAATAAAGCACTGGATAGCCCTGCAATTGCAGGTGATAAAATGTCAATGCAGCAAAATGATTTCTACAAGGGGCTTGCCTCAATTCATAAGTGGTATAACACAATTCAGGAACGAATAGCAATTACAAAAGATAAGATAGAATTGACAGGATTAAACAAGCAATTAGGGAATATCAATGCCCAAATATCTCATTACCCAATAAGTTGGGTAGAGCATCATCCTGGTTCACCATTTAGTGTTGCTGTAATTAACTTATTCATAACTCATGACCTTAAGCAGGGAAGGGATACTGTTGCAGAAAGATGTTTTGAATTATTGTTGCCAGAGGCAATTAAAAACAATTTTCAGACCTATTTATTGACCAGGAAATTTTCATTATTTAATGATAAGTATAAATTGTATTCAGAGGATGATGCTGTTCATGGGAACTCCCATCGTGATTCACTAATGGGATCATTGAATAAACTGGCTCCGGATTTTTCGCTAAATGATACTTCTGGAGTTTCAATAAAATTAATTGACTTTAAAAACAACTATTTGCTGATAGATTTTTGGGCAAGTTGGTGCGGTCCATGCAGAGAAAACAACCCAGAACTAAAAAAACTATACCATGCATACAAGGACAAAGGGCTCGAAGTTTTAAGCATTTCTGTAGATACAGATGCAAGGAAATGGAAGGCTGCGATTCAAGATGATAAAATGGATTGGTTTCAGGTATCGGATCTACTGGGTATAGAGAATGGTGTAGCCTTCAAATACAATATTGCAGCAGTGCCAACTTATTTTCTAATTGCACCTGATGGGTCAGTTGAAATGGTAAGTATAGGTGGGGATGTTAGATTGATTGAATCTAAACTAAACCAGGTTTTTAAATGAATGGTATTATCTCTTACTTGCGTGTTGAAACCTTCTTCATTGGTAGAGCAGGCTGTTTTCGCTTAATACTTCACGAATTTGTCTGAAAATAGAATTACTGAATTGTGGCTGCAAATTATTGTGATGGATAAAGATGCACTATGATTATCAGGGATACAATCCGTGAGTAATTGATAGTGTCTTGAGGGATCAAATCGGGCAACACTCGTGCCATGGAGTCTTTCAAATTGTGTGTAGATTAATTTGAAAATTATTTTTCAGATTTTCATTCCGTCCGATTATATCAGACGGAACGATTTGAACTTTGTGAAATAATCATTCACAAACATTCACCCCATGGCCGAAACCTACCGCACCAATCTGCCAAATGTAGCCGCCGCCTATAAAGATATACTTGGCATTCAAGTAACCAACTCCTCTCTCAAAACCAGCCTGGCAGAACATCCCTTCTTCCCAAGCCTGTACGCGCTGAGTAATGTCTTTGAAAGATTCAACATTGAGCATACCGCTTTCAAAATAGACAAAGAAAATATAGACCAACTCTCCACTCCCTTTATCGCTTACTTAGATCATCAATCCACCGGCAAAGACTTTGTCACAGTTACGTCCATCACTGATGAAACTGCCACTTTTATCGCTGATGGCGGAAAATCAAAAACAATCTCGAGAGAGAAATTTCTAAAAAGCTGGCAGGGCATTGTATTACAGGCGCAGCCGGGTGAACAAAGTGGTGAAAAGGATTTCATCATCAAAAGGAAGGCTGAAGTAAGCAAAGCCCATAAAAGGAATTTACTCATTGCGGCAAGTGTGCTCATTTTATGTACTGCCATTTTTTTCTTTCTCAATTCTCTTCCGTCATCTGGAGTACTCAGCGCTTCCGTTTTATTATTGATCAAGCTGACAGGATTGGCAGCTACTGTTTTATTGCTGATTTATGAAATAGACAAGTCCAATGCATTTGTAAAAAATATATGCACTGCCGGAAAGCAGACCAATTGTGAAGCAGTGCTGGGAAGTAATGCGTCGAAAGTATTCGGCATGAGTTGGAGCGAAGTTGGTTTCTTTTATTTTGCCGGCACGTTTTTGTTCCTGTTATTTCCGGGATTGGAGTATGCTACAAAAATTTCTGTACTCGCACTATCCAACCTGATAGCAGCGCCATACATTTTGTTCAGTGTTTTTTACCAGTGGAAAGTAGTAAAGCAATGGTGCCCGCTGTGCCTTACCGTACAGGCGGTACTGTTAGGTGAATCGGTTTGGAGTATGCTGAACCTGTCAGGTTACCCCCTAAACCTGCAGGAAATCTCTGTTGCTAACCTGACAGGTTATACACTGGCTCTCTTTTGTCTTGCCATTCCGATGGTGCTTTGGTTTGCGCTAAAGCCCATCATCAAATCAGCAAAGGAAGCGCCCACCTACAAAGCAGCCTACAAAAGATTATTGTACAATCCGGAGACATTTCATCACCTGTTGCAACAGCAAGCAAAAGCGCCCGATGGCTACCAGGACTTAGGTATCACCATTGGAAACCCGAATGCAAAGCATACCATCATCAAGGTGTGCAATCCTTATTGTGGGCCGTGCGCAAAGGCACATGTAGTGCTACACGAAATATTAAGAAAAAACAGGAATTTAAGATTGCAGATTGTTTTTAGTGCATTGACCGAAGAAGCCAAAATGATTGTTAAGCATTTTCTTACCATAGCCCAAAATGGAACAGATGAAATAATCCAGGACGCCCTGGATGACTGGTATCTTTCGGATACTAAAGAATATAAATCCTTTGCGAACAAACATCCTGCAAGCGTTAATCATAATATTGATTCTGAAATTGAGAAAATGAATGAGTGGTATAAACATGGGGAAATAAATGGAACGCCTACATTTTTTATTAACGGATTTAAACTGCCTGAAACATACAATTTTTACGAACTCAAATATTTGTTTTAAATACCTTCTTTGTAAAGAAACAGGTAAAAGAATTGTGTACCTGATATAAAACCACAATCATTTTTTAATTCTTAAATTGTTTCAATTATGAAAAGACTTTCAAAAGAAGAAATGAAAAAAATCATGGGTGGGTCTATCGATCCCCCAATGAGTGGAGACACTTGTTGTAATTGCTTTTGTGGCCCTAATGCGCATTGCTACGGAATATGCAAGTTTTGTAATTCTGCATCAGGAGCCGTAGGACCGAATGGTGAAACTAGCCTTTGCTCTAAGATCAGGGAAACTCCGGAATAGGATCACCTACTTTTACATAGCGTTTGAAACTGGGATTTCAAACGCTATGTGTTTTTTCGATTGCACAATAAAAAATAGATTTATGAAAATCATAGGAGGTATTTTTCTTTGCATATGCTTTATTGAAATAAACTGCTTGGGACTGCCACCATCTCTACAAAAGCAAAATCAATTCACTCTAAATGGCCGGTTTTCAGACATGGATAAGGGTTTCGTGATTTTGCGTTATCCGGATGCAGGAAACCGATTAGTAGTTGATACTTCCAGTATCTTGAATGGAAAATTCATTTTTACAGGATACATTAATGAACCCACTCTTGCTACCTTAAGTTTTTCAGGGCATCTTGAGGTGACAGGTGTCCCTAACGTCGCAACATTTTATTTGGAGCCTACTGAAATGAGTGTTGTAGCTTCTGCTGATGCTCTTAGAAATGCTGTCTTCAAAGGCTCAAATACACAAAAAACATATCAAAAATTTTTGGTAAAAGAGTCGAAAATTTTCAGGAAATGGAAAGACACCCTTGAAAAGAGGGAAAGAATTCTTAATGCATATTCACTCGCTTCGGAAGATTCTTTAATGTTGAAAAGTTTGGAAGATAGTTTATTGAAGTTGGATCCTCAGATGGAAGCGTTCAATAAAGAAATGGGTGTCCTGCAATATCAATTCATTGTTGAAAATCCAGATACCTATGTTAGCGCTCATTTTTTAACTTCTTTCAGAAAAAGAGTTTCATTAGAGTTTGAAAAAAAAATCTATGATGGTTTCAGAGAAGAGATTAAGAAATCCAAAATTGGCAGGTATATTAATAATGATATCTATAAAAGATCTCTTGTAGCGGTTGGTTCTCCTGCTTCGGATTTTCTACTTCAAAATATTAATGAAAAGAAATTCCATTTGTCAGATCTAAAAGGTAAATACGTTTTGATTGATTTTTGGGCAAGCTGGTGCGTACCTTGTCGCCAAGCTATTCCTTCTTTGAAATCTTTCTATGAAGAGTACCATGCAAAAGGTTTTGAAATTGTAACTATTTCTATTGATCGCAAAGATTCAGATTGGAAGCAAGCCCTTAAGGAGGAACAAATACCTCAATTTTACAATATTCTTTTTGATAATGAAATAATCAAGAATTACGAGAATGTATTTCTCCCGATTCCGTCGCAGATACTTCTAGATAGGAAAGGTATCATTATCTGGAAACGCGGCTATGAAGAACAGACAGACAACAAAAGTCTTGAAACTGTTTTAGGTGAAGTTTTCACCAAATAGGGCTATTCTTGAGTTGGAGCGAAGTTGGTTTCTTTTATTTTGCAGGTACGTTTTTGTTCCTGTTATTTCCGGGATTGGAGTATGCTACAAAAATTTCTGTACTCGCTTTATCTAACCTAATAGCAGCGCCATACATTTTGTTCAGTGTTTATTACCAGTGGAAGGTAGTGAAGCAATGGTGCCCGCTGTGCCTTACCGTACAGGCGGTACTGTTAGGTGAATTGGTTTGGAGTATGCTCAACCTGTCAGGTTACCCTGTGAATATGCAAAGTCTTTCCGGAACAAACCTGACAGGTTATGCCAAAAATGTCATCCTCCCCGCTCTCTTTTGTCTTGCCATTCCAATGGTGCTTTGGTTTGCGCTAAAGACCATCGTCAAATCAGCAAAGGAAGCGCCCACCTACAAAGCAGCCTACAAAAGATTGCTGTACAATCCGGAAACATTTCACCACCTGTTGCAGCAGCAACCTGTAGCGCCCGATGGTTACCAGGATTTAGGAATCACTATCGGAAATCCGAATGCAGAGCATACCATCATCAAAGTTTGCAATCCATACTGTGGGCCATGTGCGAAGGCGCATCCTGTGCTGGATGAAATCATTCATAACAATCACAATGTGAAATTGAAATTGATTTTTACTGCGAGTAATGATGAAGGTGATATTCGTGGTGCGGCCGCAAGGCACTTGATAGCTATCAGTAAAAAGAATCCAGAACAGACTGAACAGGCTTTGGATGATTGGTATTTGGCGGAGAAAAAGGACTATGCCTCCTTTGCATCAAAGTATATTATGAATGGTGAATTAAAAGAGCAGGAAGATGAGATTGATAGGATGAAGAAATGGTGCGGGGAGGCAGAGATTTCTTTCACGCCGACGATTTATGTGAATGGTCATCGGCTGCCGGAAAGATATAAGATAGAAGAGTTGAAATATATACTATAACAATATTTGTTTGGCCAAACAAAGAGGTAATAGAATTGTGTACCTCTATCTAAAGCACAATCGTTATTTTTTATTTTTTAAATTTATCTATTATGAAAAAGTTAAGTAAAGATGAAATGAAGAAGGTGGTGGGAGGTGTGATGGCGCCGCCTAACAATTGGTGCTCCGCCACTGTTAATTGCAAAAATGGAACAACGGTTACATTAGTTTGCGAACATTCTCAAGCCGGGTGTGTCGGTATTGATTATTCGGATAGCGGCGACGGATATGCCTATTGCGAAGAAAACGGTGGTCTTATATTTAATCATTGTTCAGTACAATAAAAATTATCCAATATGAACCAATTATCATTAGACGAAATGAAAACTATTATTGGTGGTATAATGTCTCCTCCAGATTCGATTTGTTCCATACAGTGTGGTGATGGATCGATAGGAAGTCACGATTGTGGCCCTGGTATAGCATGTACTGCAGCTACTTGGGAAAATGCAATTTATTGTTCCAACAATGAATACCCATACTGCCCATGCGATGGTCATGATATTCCAAATACATAGTTTTATTGAACCGGATTATTCAAATTCTCCCAGGTAATTCCCGGGAGAATTTTGTGAGAAACTATTTCAAAATTATTAAACAAAACAATTCCTTAATAAATTAAATTCAACAATTATGAAATTCTTATTAATGCTCATCATCCTCAGTATAGTCGCTCCCGATGTTTCATTCGCTCAAGAAAAAAATGGCACTCCCCAATCACTTAGAAAATGGAATGAACTGAATAATGGAGATACATTGTTGTTATATATCGGACGGAAAAATACATTTTTGCTAAAGGAAGGGGAAACAGTCGAGCTTCCACCAAAAAGTAACGGCATCACAATAAACATTCTTGACGATAAATTGATTATGTTGCCTAAATACCCTGGAGTTTTTCCGACTGTTTTTAAGACTTCAGAAAGTAAGAAGACTTTGGTACTTGTTTCGCGATATATACCGTTGAAACAGTTAAAAAAACAGAATTGAAAGTTTATTCGATGATAAGAAGATTGAAAATTTATGCGATATAGTAGTTAGTCAGAGGATAAATCTTTCTTTTTTTTATTCCCATTAGAGTAAAAGATTCGGTGGTATAACTGTCAGGTTTTCCATTTAATTTGAAAACATCGATTGAATCAAATCTGACAGGTTATACCCACGCGAATTTTGTTCTGCCATCTGCAAGTGCGATCCTCTCTGCTCTCTTTTGCCTTTCCATTCCGATGGTGATTTGGTTTGCGATAAAGCCCATCATCAAATCAGCAAAGGAAGCGCCCACCTACAAAGCAGCCTACAAAAGATTATTGTACAATCCGGAGACATTTCATCACCTGTTGCAACAGCAAGCAAAAGCACCCGATGGTTATCAGGATTTGGGTATCACTATCGGAAATCCCAATGCGGAGAACACGATCATCAAAATATGCAATCCGTATTGTGGGCCATGTGCGAAGGCACACCCGGTGTTAGATGAAATCATTCGCAACAATCACAATGTGAAATTGAAATTAATTTTTACTGCGAGCAATGATGAAGGTGATATCCGTGGTGCGGCCGCAAGGCATTTGATGGCTATCAGTAAAAAGAATCCAGAACAGACTGAACAGGCGTTGGATGATTGGTATTTGGCAGAGAAAAAAGACTACGAAATCTTTTCAAAATTGTATCCGATGAACGGAGAACTGAAAGAGCAGGAAGGGGAGATAGACAGGATGAAGAAGTGGTGTGATGAAGCGGAGATAAGATTTACACCAACGATTTTTGTGAATGGGCACCGGCTGCCGGAAAAGTATAGCTTACAGGAATCAAAGTACACTTTATGAATATATTCTTTTGGCCAAAGAATCGGTAAAAGAATTGCGTATGCCGACGAAATTTGCAATGTGATTTCCATGATTGAGAATAGCAAATTTGTCGGCACATGAATGCCTCAATCAAAAACCGCAATTACTATTATTTTATTTTTTAAATTTATAAAGTATGGAAAAGTTAAGTAAAGAGGAGATGAAGAAGGTGGTGGGCGGGGTGATGGCGCCGCCTGGTTGTTCAGGAAGTTGCGATTGGCAATGGACTGACGAAAAAGGTAAAACACACACAGTTTCAGGGACATGTCTAACGGCTCCCGAACATCCGGAACTTTGTTATTGCAGTTCGGGCGGAGGGAATTGTAACAAGCCTGTATAATTTCAAAAAGACAAAAACATAAACCAGGGCTACCGATCCGTCTTTTAGTACATTGTGATTTTAATAAATGAGCAATGAGTTTAATGAAAGATTTGGGCTTATAGCCCTGGCATGGTTATCCTAAATAAGGAATACATAATTATTTATTACAATGAAAATCATTTTGACCTTCGTTTTAATGATCTCTTGGTGGACGGTTTATTCACAGAAAAATCAAACATCATCTCTTGAATTGACATACCCGGAGCATATCAGATATAAAACCATTGAAGTATTAAGTTGGGGAGGTAAACTTTTAAACGCTATTACAACGAACTCGGCAAAGGGGAAAGTACAGTTAACGTTTAACATTGATAGCGATATTTTCGCTATTTATTTTGGAGGCAACAGTACGGGCAGGAACGATACATTGTATTTTATGACCGGTAAGGAGAAAATCATGAGCATTGAACTACCGGATTCTTTTTCGCTCCGTGAGCCCGGGCTGATGAAGATATCCGGCCTTTATAACTTCGAGGTATTGTATCAGGAATATAGAAACTGGCTTGATTCTGCAGGGAGTTATTTTAATTCTTTGGTTGCTTCCGGTCAGAAAAAGTCTAATGAAAGGGAAGACTTTCTTCTTACATCTGAATTTGATTTTGTAAAAAGTAATAGAAACAATCCTTATATGCCCGATCTCTTTTCAATGATTGTACTTAACAGGCCATTTAGCAGTATTACATACGCGATAGCTGATAGCTTTTATTTAAGTGAGCTCGAGCCTTATATTTCAGCGAGTACGACAAAGGATTGGGTTGAATCTAAAATCGCCGTATTGAAAAATGGTCCTTTTGAAGGAAACAGCTGTCCCTCATTCGCTACAAAAACGCTGGATGGCAAAAAAATGAGCAAGGAATCGTTAGCAGGTAAAAATGTGCTTTGGGTATTCTGGGCATCATGGTGTCAGCCGTGTATGAAAGAGCTTCCTGTTCTCAAACAATTAGGTGATGACTTTGAAAAGAAGGGATTGAAAATAATCGGAGTTTCGCTGGATTGGGACAGTACTCAAATGATTAAAGCGATGACTCGTTTCAAGATTGAATGGCCACAAGTATTTAATGACAAGGAATTGCTGAAAACCTTTAGAATCAATCCTATCCCTGCTCTTATATTTGTCAATGCAGATGGCAAGGTGGTTTATAATAGTTATTACAGAGTTTCCGAACCTGATGATTTCTCTGTACTGACTTCTATTATTAGAAAGGAAATCAGAGCAAGGTCGTTAAGAAATTAAGTTGGTATTCATGAAAAAGAAATGATTTCTTTTTTTAGAATTAGGTAGATGGTTCGCATATCTTGATCTGTCAATGTTTTGCTAATGGCCTCATAAAAAAAGCGTTAAGAAAATTTGAAAGATTGGCGTTAAAAAATGAAATTAATGTTACCATAGTTGA
>JBDHYH010000134.1:0-10019 GCA_039811325.1 Chitinophagaceae bacterium
TTAGTGTGAATCCATTGCTCCGGGCAAAATCAAGACCTGTTTCGCCAAGCCCGTAACCCTCTGCCTGCCGGTCTGGAATGTAATAATCAATGTTTGATTCAGTGTAAATCTTACTGAGGTATTGGTACATCACAGCCACAGCAGTAGTGCCATCAACATCATAGTCGCCGTAAAGCAATATTTTTTCCTGATTTTGGATCGCTTCAATTATTCGTTTTACAGCCTTATCCATATCTTTCATAAGAAAAGGATCATGCAACATTTCGATGGAAGGTGTAAAGAATGTTTTTGCTTTATCAAAAGTGTCCAGATCCCGCTGAACAAATATTTTGCATAAGGATTGCCTCGTACCTGGCATGGAGGATTGTAACAAATCGACTCTTGCCTGATCCGCCTCCAGTATGGTCCATTTGATTTTATTCATGCAGAACAAATTCCTGAGCGTAAATTCCTAATATTTTCTATCAGTAGTATAGCGTACCAATTCTTCAAGTCCATCTCTAATTTCAGTTTTGGGAAATTGAAACAGGATTTCCAATGCGGCATCCCGGTATTCACACATTTTTTTTTCAGCGTAAGCTATACCTCCCAATTCGTTGACGCGATCCAAAACCCATTTTATTTTTTCAGGATCTTTATTTTCATTCTTGACTGTGTAAATGATTTTCCTTTTGTCAGCAGGTGTAGCGTTATTCAAAGTGTAAATCAGTGGCAATGTTAGTTTCTTTTCCTTGATATCATTGCCGGTTGGTTTGCCCACATTGGCAGTTCCGTAGTCAAACAGGTCGTCTTTGATCTGAAATGCAATACCTGTTTTTTCGCCGAAAGATTTCATCTTGTCAGAAATTTTATGATCCTGCGTGCTGCTCCAGGCGCCAACAGCACATGCAGATGCAACAAGCGATGCGGTTTTACTTCTGATGATTTCAAAATATATATCCTCTTTAATATTGAGTTTTCTTGCTTTTTCTAATTGAAGTAATTCTCCCTCACTCATTTGCTGCACAGCTTCGGAAAGAATATGAAGATGCTGAAACTCATTATATCTTGTCGATAGTAATAGGCCTTTACTCAACAAGTAATCTCCAACCAGAACTGCTATTTTGTTTTTCCAGAGAGCGTTTATGGAAAAAAAGCCTCTTCTTTCAAATGATTCATCCACCACATCATCATGTACCAAAGTGGCTGTATGCAATAGTTCTACAAGTGCTGCAGCCCGATAGGTGGACTCATTGACCTCACCATGTAGTTTTGCACTCAGAAATACAAACATGGGGCGTATTTGCTTGCCCTTTCTTTTTATGATGTATTTCATGATACGGTCGAGGGATTGATTCTGGCTTTTTACTGCCAGGGCAAATTTTTTCTCAAAGGTTTTTAGCTCTTCAGCTATGAGTTGTCTGGGTAAATGCATTATCAGAATTCTGGTGGCAATTTAGTTCAGATTCACCGGACTCCAATCTTTGTATCTGCAGGAACCAGGCTGAATTTGATAAGTTTTGCAGCATTTCAATCGATTTCGATGTCTGAATGATGGAAATTGCGAAAATACCTAACCTTTACAAATCTAATTTTCAAGGAAAAATAATTTGATTTATAAGTTTGGTTTGATACTTTTGCAAAATTGTAAGATTATTTTTTAGAAATCATTAATCAAAAAGTTATGGCAAGCAAAAAGTTTAAGTTATTGTTGTTGGGGGTTTTTTCCCTTTTGTCCTTTGGTGCATTTGCACAGGATACCGGTGTGTATAGCATTTATGACTCATCTGTGATATCCTCCAAAGGTCAGGCACAACAAAATGAGTTTATGAACAACACCTATGATTTTCCCGCAAAACCAAGGAATGAAATGGAATTGGGAATATCAGGCGGATTGTTTTCAGTAAGTGGTGACGTGGCAGCTAAGTTACCCACCTTCGGTTTCGGAGTTCATGTCCGGAAAGCCCTGGGGTATGTATTCTCCTTGAGGTTACAATATTTGTATGGCGCTGCTAAAGGCCTGAACTGGAAAGATTCCAGAGGTTATGCTTATAATACTCCATGGATTAACGCAGGTTATAATCCGGCTACCGAGGTAGTTTATTACAATTACCGTACACATGTACAGGATCTTTCACTTCAAGGAATCTTTACAGTGAATAACCTCCGTTTTCACAAGGCAAAGACAAACATGGTAATGTATCTGGGCGCAGGTCTCGGTGCAACTATTTTTGACACTAAAGTGAACATGTTGAATGGCAATTCCAAGTACAATTTCAACTCAATTACAGCTTCTGGCTATAAGGATAGAAAAGAAATCCGGAATGCCTTAAAAGATATGATGGATGATTCTTATGAAACTCAAGCCGAGAATAATAAAGACAAGAGTGCTACACTTTTCGGTCAAGAATTGAAGCCATCTGCTTCATTGATAGCAGGTTTAGCGTTCAAACTTGGTAAAAGAGTAAATCTTGCTATTGAAGACAGATTTACCATGCTGAAGACAGATTTGCTGGATGGCCAGCAATGGCAGGAGAACTCAATCACTCAGCCTGCTCAGACACGTGAATTTGATTCCTATAATTACCTGAGTGTTGGATTGAATTTCAATATTGGTAAGAAAGCTGTTGAGCCTCTCTGGTGGATTAACCCATTGGATTATGCATACAGTGAGTTGAACAATCCAAAGCACATGAAACTTCCAAAACCAGTTTTGGATGATGAGGATGGTGACGGTGTAACTGATCAGTTCGACAAGTGCCCCGGTACCCCTGCTAACGTAAAAGTAGATGTGAACGGATGTCCTCTGGATACTGATGGTGATGGCGTTCCTGATTACAAAGACAAAGAATTGATTACTCCTACATACTGCCAGCCTGTTGATGCTGATGGCGTAGGTAAATGCCCGGATCCAGAGTGCTGCAAGAATATGGTTCAGGCTCCTACCTGCAACATAGGTGATCTTCCAAGCATTACTTTCAAAGGGAAGACCAGTTCATTAAGCAGTGATGCACAAGCAATGTTGGCTACTGTTGCTTCTAAGTTGAAGAACAATCCAAATTGCACTATAACTGTAACAGGTTATCCTGAAGCATCCAAAGCTTCTCAGGCATTATGCAACAAGAGGATCAATGAAATAAAAACATACCTGACAGAGAAAGAAGGAATCAGTGCTGATCGTGTTGAAGTGACATGTGAAGTAGGTGGAGGCGCAGCCAACACAGTTGATATCAGGGCTAAATAAAACCACTTTTTGCTCAATGATAAACCCTTCCCGGTTTCGGGAGGGGTTTTTTATTTTCCCAATTAATAAAAAATTAACGGGTTGCTTTCCCACCATTCGTATTTTAATGACATATTTGGGCAAAATCAATTAATTTTGCGGTTCTTTTTATGAAAAATATTTTCATCCTGCTTGTTACGGTCTTGTTTTTTCCTGCATGTAGTAGTCAGTTTAGTAAGGTGCTCAAGAGTAAAGACTATGAGTATAAGTTGAAAATGGCAGATAAGTACTATGCTGATAAGAAGTTCCATAAAGCACAGCAGTTATATGTCGAGTTGTTTCCGGTTTTTAAGGGGTCAGATAAATTTGAAGATCTTTATTACAAATATGCCTACTGTTCTTATTATCTAAAAGATTACCTGGATGCAGAAAATCTTTATAACGGTTACTTAGGTGTGTTTCCAAACAGCCCCAGGGCAGAAGAGATTGCCTACATGCACGCCTTGACATTTTATAAGCAGTCTCCTAAAGTAGAGCTGGATCAGGGGAATACGATGAAAAGCATTGGCATGATGCAAACTTTCATGAATAATTATCCGAATTCACAACGGGTAAAAGATGCGCAGGATATTATAACCAGATGCAGAGAGAAACTGGAAGAGAAGGAATATAAATCTGCACAACTTTATTTTAATGTTGGTCAGTACCAGGCTGCAGGTATTTACTTTTCAAATTTGTTGATCAATTACCCCGATAGCCGGAAAGGAGATGAATATATGCTAAAGGCGATAAACTCCTATTATAAATTTGCTGAAATGAGTATTCCTGCGAAGCAAGAGGAGCGGTATCAAAAAGTGATCTCAGAATATTTTGAATTTGCCGATCGTTATCCTGAAAGTAAATTACTCAAGGATGCTCAGGGATTTAAGACTTTAAGTGAAAACAATATTAAACAGATAAAAAATGAACAAATTAAGGCGCCTGCAAACAGCTAATATTCCAAACGTCATAGAGACGAAGAACCTGGTTGATATTAAAGAAAAGACCGGCAATCTTTATGAATCGATTGCGATCATTGCAAAAAGAGCCAATCAGATAAATATTACCATCAAAGAAGAATTGCACAGTAAATTGGAAGAGTTTGCAAGTCACACAGACAGTCTGGAGGAAATTCATGAAAATAAGGAGCAGATAGAGATATCTAAAGCATTTGAAAGAATGCCTAATCCGGCTATACTTGCTACCTATGAATTTCTGGATGATAAGATTTATTATCGTAGAAATGAGGACAATTTATTTGATTAAAGTAGCATTTCAGATTAATTCAGAAGGTTCAATGGTTGAACTTAAA
This sequence comes from Chitinophagaceae bacterium, assembly GCA_039811325.1. Classification (GTDB taxonomy): domain Bacteria; phylum Bacteroidota; class Bacteroidia; order Chitinophagales; family Chitinophagaceae; genus Ginsengibacter. The sequence continues at coordinate 4,554 of JBDHYH010000134.1, forward strand.
GGCAATTATAATTATTTTTAATGGCGGGAAAACGCCATTATTTTTTTGAACCATATTTCCTAATCCATGCTGAAGGGTAAGAAAATTATTTTAGGTGTATCAGGTAGTATTGCGGCATACAAGGCTGTATATATTCTTCGATATCTGAAAAAGGAAGGTGCTGATGTGAAAGTGTTAATGACGGAGAATGCAACTCATTTTGTGTCCCCATTGACGTTTTCAACACTTTCTGGCAATAGCGTATTGAAGGAAATATTTGTAAATGAGGAGTGGCAAAATCATGCGTTGCTCGGCCGATGGGCCGACCTGATATTGATAGCTCCGGCTACTTGTAATACAATAGCATCTATGGCGAATGGCTTTTGTAATAATCTTTTGATCGCTGTCTATTTGTCCGCCACTTGCCCTGTAATAATTGCCCCGGCAATGGATGAGGATATGTGGAAGCACCCATCCACAAAGCGAAACATCCAAAAGTTGATTTATGATAAGGTAAGAGTATTGAACGTAAATGAAGGAGATTTGGCAAGTGGATTGACTGGGATGGGAAGGATGGAAGAGCCTGAAGAAATTGTAGCTTTTGTGCGAACATTTTTATCAGGTACCTCGATTTATTCTGGCAAAAGAATATTGGTAACAGCTGGTCCCACTGTAGAACGAATAGATCCAGTAAGATTCATAAGTAATGACAGTTCGGGAAAGATGGGAATATCTATTGCCAAAGCGTTTTCTGAGGCTGGTGGTGTAGTCACCCTGGTTTGTGGACCTGTTCAGGTTGAACTACCCGATAAGATTTCGATTGTGAAGGTCAGGAGCGCCGCCGAGATGTTTGAAGCATGTATGAAAGATTTCGGTGATTATGATATGATAGTAATGGCGGCAGCAGTAGCTGATTTTACTCCTGCATCACCTGAGAGCCAAAAGATCAAAAAGAATAACGAAAATATGTCCATTACGTTAATACCTACCAGAGATATACTGGCAACTGCCGGGAAGATTAAAAAGGGGAACCAGGTGGTAGTTGGTTTTGCATTGGAAACAAATAATGAGGAGGAATATGCGCTTCGGAAATTGAAGTCAAAGAACGCAGATTTTATTATCCTTAATTCAATCAATGATACTGGAGCCGGATTTGGTACAGATACTAACAAAGTGACTATTTTTGGTAAGGATGGTGGACGTTGGGCATTTCCTTTGAAAAACAAGGAAGAACTGGCCCGTGACATCGTTAAATTTTTAAGCAAACATCCATGAAGAAATTTTTTCTATTGCCAGTCTTCTTATTTTCTATCTATTGGGCGCAAGGACAGGAACTGCGTGCCAGGGTAAGTGTGCTCAGCAACAGGGTAGGTAATAGTGTCAATAAGAAAGTGTTTCAGACTTTGCAAACAGCATTGAATGATTTTATCAACAACAGGAAGTGGACTAATGATAATTTTAAGACCAATGAAAAAATTGATTGCGGTTTCTTGTTAAATCTTGAATCAACAGGTGAACCCGATGTTTATAAAGCCACTCTTTCCATTCAATCTGCACGTCCGGTTTTTAACTCAAATTACCAGTCACCTGTTGTCAATTATAATGATAATGATGTGACTTTTAGGTATGCAGAGTTTCAGCAATTGGAATTTAGTGAAACCCGCGTTTCCGGGACTGATCCGCTTGCTTCAAACCTGACAGCAACCGTGGCGTACTGGATCAACATTATTATTGGTCTTGATTATGATTCCTTTTCACCATCTGGTGGAACTGTATATTATCAAAAAGCCCAGAATATTGTAAACAATGCTCCCGAAGGCAGGAATATCAGTGGATGGAAGGCCTTTGACGGGACAAGAAACAGGTACTGGTTGGTTGAGAATCTGTTAAACAGCCGATACACTTTATTTCGTGATGCTATTTACACATATTACCGCAAGGGGATGGATAAGATGTATGAGAATGATGGTTTAGGGCGAAGTGAAATACTAAATGCTTTAAATACCCTGAATACTTTCAATAATGACAATGCGAACTCAATGATTTTATCTTTTTTCTTCCAGGCTAAAACGGAGGAATTAATTAAGATATTCTCTAAGGCGACACCACCTGAAAAAACCAAAGCACTCGAACTATTACAGCGACTTGATGTCTCTTCGGCAAATAAATATAAAGACGCATTCAGATGAAAATTCTATTAAAGGCTCTTGTAGTCATGATGGTATTCACTGGCTGTAAGGATAAAAATCAGGTTCCTTCTAATGTGCTGAAGCCTTCAAAGATGCAGGATGTAATGTGGGATATGTTTGAAGCGCAGTCACTTGCCCAACAAAGAGCTAACAAAGACTCCTCTACAACTGTGGCGATCGAAACAAAAAAACTATCAGAAGAAGTTTTCAAAATTTATGGTATTACTGAAAAGAAATTTAATGATAGTTATCATTGGTATCTGAATCATCCATCCCTGCTTAACCAGATGCTGGATAGTCTCAATAGTCAAAAATCAGAAGAGAACAGACCGATTCCTGATCGTCCGGATTTGGATCGCCCTGAAATAAAAAATGCAAGACTGAAAACCCCTGCTAAACAAATTGAATAAAGGTGGAAGGTGCTATATTTCTTTTTGAAAAAATACCTTGTAATTGCCGAAGTAATATGCGTTAGCAGAATACTCTAATCTATGAGTGAATTCTTCATGGCGAAGAATACTAGGCCAACAGAATTCTTCACTCCAAATCGTTCCATTAGCCGGTCTTTGATTGCCTCCACTGTTCGAGGGCTAATATCCATCTTTTGAGCGATTTCCTGTGCCGTAAATTCCATGCAGACCAGAGATAAGACTTCTTTTTCTTTATCGCTGATTACTATTTCACTATTAAGGTTGGGATTAAATTTTTGCTTGGAGTAATTTTTCTTTATAAGCACACGGTTGACAAAATTATTCAGATAGAATCCATTCCTGATCACATCCAGCAAAGCTTGTCTTATTTCGGCAGGTTCTGTACTTTTTAATAGATATCCATTAGCACCGCTTTCCATCAGGTGGCCAACAAAGCGTTCGTCTTCATACATGGTCAAAATAAGAATACGGATATTAGGAAAATTCTTATTCAGATACTTTGTGGTCTCAATGCCATCTTTAACCGGCATTCGTAAATCCAATAATACTATATCGGGCTGTTCTGCTTCCACGCCTTTTATTAACTCATCACCGTTTTCAGCCTCAAGAATGAATTGAATATTGGGGTATTGTTTCAAGGAAAGGATCACCCCTTTCCGAAAAAGTAAATGGTCGTCTGCAATCGCTACTTTTATTATTTCAGAAGACATGTAAGTTGGTTTTGTACATGGATACCAACAAATATACTATGCGTAATTGGGATAATCAATATTCCCGTGGTATTTCGAGAGTTATCTTGTAATAGGATTGGGTATTATCCATTTCAAAATAAATATTTGCATCCAGTACGTTTACCCTACTGTGGATATTTTTTAGTCCTAAACCGGCGGAGTCTTTTTCCATACGGTCAAACTGCTCCTGCAGTAACCCCTTACCATCATGGTGAATTCGGTAATAAACATAATTCCCTTGACTGTTCTGGGTGAGATGAAGAAAACCTGCATTACTATGTTTCAGGATATTGGTTACCAGTTCCTGGATAATTCTAAATACAAGCAATTCCTGGTTGTCATCCAACCTTTTAGTGCTATCATGAAACCGGGCACTTGCATTCACCGTACCGCTGTTGTTGATTTTTTCGAACAAATCCGACACTGCAGCGTCCAAACCGAAATTCTTCAAGGTTGGGGGCATCAGGTTATGTGAAATATTTCGAATGAGTTGAATGGTATCATCTATGATTTGCCGAGTGCTGAAAATAGCCTGGAGTTGAGTGGCAGTATCCTGGTGCACCAGGTTTTCATTCAGGTAAAGCCTGGCAGTAGCAAGCAGAGGCCCGGCATCATCATGGAGATCTGCTGCGATTCTTTGCCGCTCTTCTTCCTGGAATTTAATAGAAGCATTCAGCATCAATTGTTGCTTCTCCTTTTCGAAGTCCTGGGCTAACTTATTGAAAAATATAATGCGTCGCTGGTGAAAGATCAGCACCAGTACCAGCATTACTCCCATGAATAGCATCCCTACTGTTCCTACAATTAGCATGGTCAATCCAATACCCGGTGAAATCTGTAACATCGTCATGGGCTACAATGTTAATTGTTTTGTTGCAATATCAATGCATCGCCAAGGTCAAGTTCGGAAATGCTGTCTTTCTTTAATGAAGCCGGAGGGATAAATACGCGGGTAAAGGCATAAGCCAAAAGTAGGTTTTTGAGAACGTTGGCTCCAATATTAATGTACAGGTAATACTTGCGGAATTCGGGATCCTTGCCCATTGCATCGCTCAGAAGATAGAGAAAAAAGGTGGCAGACACAAACATGAAGAAGGTTACGATCACCCAGAAGTTGAAAGTATTATACACCATCATGTTCATGGTATGGGTCACCTGGTAGTACAAATAATAACCACACATCACAATCAGGATCAGGGATTCGATTCCTGATACAAAGGAATCAAATGTTTGATGGCGGTTAATAAAGAAGTAATCAATCAATGCAAAACTTGTAAACCCAATCCAGGTAAAAGTGGTATATTTTCTTGCCGGATGTTTTTCAGGAAATAGAAACTGATAGAATAAACAAAAAAAGGTGAACTCAATAATTGTATAGGTCGCAAACAGGATCAAGACGTACTTGCTGGAAATCAGCATCGTTTGTTTTCTTAATTCATCCCCCTGCAGCCCTGTTTTGCTCAGGTAAGAATATATGATTGCAGGTGTCAAATTGGTGGCTATCTCCTGCACAATACAGTAAATCACGTAAAAAAAAATTACCCTTACAGCCCATTCCTTCTTCTTGCTTTTGAAAAAAAAGAATGCCAATAAGGGTAATAAATAGAAAACTTCGTATATTATCTGTATCGTACTCAAGGGGGGCAGCTATTTACCTTCCAAATATAACTCCCTTTTGGCCGATATTATTGTATTATCACCAAATATTCCGTAAAACTACTATTTCCTGGTTGGAGGCGTTTTTGGTTTAGTGGGCGGATATGGCGGATAAATAATATCCCAGTCCCAGATTGTCTTATCTGCTACGATTCCGTTTTCAACCTGGATATCACCGGCAGTAGTTACTACGGAGTAGGTGAGGATGTCCTTCCCATCAGCGTCAACACCGGTATATACCAGATGTTCTTCGCCGGACTCGTTCAGGCCCTTGCGGTAAGTGATTCCAACACAGCCCGGTTGGTTGAGAATTTGTTCGAGGATGTTGCGTCCGATGAAGAAACCGGGAACCGCATCAGGGTGTGCTTCGCGGAAAGCAGTAACCATCTTGTGGCCTTCTTTCTGGCCGATGTCTGCTCCTACCTCCGCCTTCTTGATTTCCAGAAGTGCATTTTGATTCATGATAGTAGTTTTTAGTTG
>JBDHYH010000135.1:0-9947 GCA_039811325.1 Chitinophagaceae bacterium
GAGAGCAATGATGTCTCACTATAGTTTTCAAGATTTACATGAAAGAATCCCATTACAATCAGGGCAAGTGAGCGAAGCAGTATGTGTTGAAAAATTGTGCTTCGTGATTGTCCGCGACTCATCCTGCTTTCAATGGCAAAGGGAATAGAGAGTCCGACAATGAATAAAAACGCAGGAAAGATAATGTCAGAAAAACCCATCGCATCTGCCTGTGCCGGCGCATGTTCCATCCACGCGGGAATACCATTCGATGTCCATAGGGTATTTACAAAAACCATTAGAAACATAGTAATAGCGCGGAATACGTCGATAGAACTGATTCGCAGTTTGTTCATTATTGATTAGGATTGGTCTGTTAGTTTATTTGATTTTCCCGAAGACTATTTTCATTCAGCAATCATCAGATAAAATGTTGAAAGCAGCCCATGCAGTCATTGTTCATTTTAGTCATTGTGAAAGTAGCGAATTGTGTTTACCTGGCAATTTGATAATTGATGAATGGAAAACTATCATCTATATTTGAGTTTTGCTATCAAACTAACTAACTATGTCACCGAGAAATTTTTTCAGAGTTGTGCTGAAGTTATTTGCCTTATTTTTCCTGTTAGGCTTTGTTGCCATGATTCCCCAGATCATTTCTGCCGTGTCTTTTTTATTTGGCTTGTGGGCAGAAGATTCGGGAGGGATTATTGCTGTGTTTATCTGGGCAATTTTCATAATAGCACTTTATGGGTATGTTACCTTTCTTTTGTTTTTCAGAACCGACAAGATACTTGATCTCTTAAAGTTGGACCAGGGATTTGACCAGGACTCATTTTCATTTGAATTTCCTAAAAGAGCTATTCTTACTACTGGATTGATAGTGGTGGGAGGAATAATATTAGTTGGAGAAGTTCCTAACTTTTGCAGTACTATTTTTAAGTTCATTCAAGACAAAAGTGTCATTCATTTAGGTTTTGTTGCTCCTGACTGGCCGGGCATCATTGCTTCAGCAGTCAAAATAATCATTGGGCTTTTACTTCTTGGAGAACGCAGGCGTATCGTTGATTTCATTGATGGCAAACAAATTCAGGAAAGCCAACCTGTGGACTGATCTGTTTTTGACAGGAACAAATTCTGACATCCCGATTACCAATCATCCCCGAAGGACGCTAACTGAAAGTTTGATTAATAAAAGTACCTTGACCGCCTAATATCAATTAGCAGATGAAAACAATAATCAACCGGCTGAAAAGTTTCAAATATGCGGTGAACGGATTGTGGATATTGGTAAGGGATGAACCAAATTCACGCATTCATGTGATTGCAGCAGCAGTAGCCATATTCTTTGGATTTTATTTTCAACTCAATAATCATGAATGGATGGCAATTATTTTTGCCATTGGCCTGGTGCTCCTGGCTGAGATCATGAATACCGCTATTGAAAATGTTGCAGATTTTATATCACCTCAGTACGATGTGCGGATAAAAAGAATCAAAGACCTGGCAGCATCGGGTGTTCTGGTGAGTGCGATAGTTGCAGTGGCTATCGGCCTGATCGTGTTTCTTCCAAAATTGTTAGGGTAGGAGAAATCAATTATTAGCTGATTAATAACTCGAAAAAAAACCGCTCTTCTCAGAAGCGGTAACAGTTAGTTTTCGAATTTGATAGGATTTTGGACGCTTAATTTTTCTGATAAGGATATTGGTTGTATTTCATCAAAAAAATCTGCTTTATAATGGGTTCTCTGGTGAGAACTGAAAACCAAAAAAATGAAGTTGACTGATATTGGATTTTTTCTGGTCTTTCAAGGAATTGGCAAATGCTGTCTTTCCTTTGGATTGTTGGAGTTTTTGGATAAACTTGGATAATTATTATTGATTAACGCCATCAACACCAATCAACTTCGAGAGCAAATATAGACCCGAAATATATTCACACAAATAGCAATACTTCTCTTTTTTTACTATATGTATTTACCGCAGGGGTCGTAAAATTTCCATCGCATGTAATCGTAGTTTTACGACAAGCAAGTATTTATTTGGCAAGACTCTGAATCAGATCGTACTTAGTAACGATATGGAAAGTACCTGTTTCGTCCTTGCTCAGCACTGCACCGTTTTGTTTGGAAATCAGGTGGCTTATCTTCTCTACACTCATATTAAATGGTACAACAGGATATTCGTTTTCCATTACAGAAGATACCGGTTGATCTTTGATTGCTGCATTCTCCATCACTTTATTAAAGAGTCCGCTTTCGCTTAATGAGCCGATAATTCCTTTCCCGTTTTGAACGGGCAGGTTTGAGATATCGTATTTTTTCATCAGCCCGATTGCGTCTGCTACGGACTGATCAGGAGAAACCGTAATCAACTCTTGTGTACCTCTCGCATTCACCAGGTCTTTGAAAGTTTTTACATCAAGGAATCCGCGTTCCATCATCCACTGATCATTATAAATTTTGGCTACATACCGGCTGCCATGATCATGAAAAATGCAAACTACCACATCATCTTTTTTCAACTGATCTTTCAATTGAAAAACACCTTGCAGGCAACTGCCTGCGCTGTATCCCACAAAGATGCCTTCTTCTTTTGAAATTCTCCTTGCCATTACAGCACCATCCTTATCCGTTACTTTTTCGAAATGATCGATATACTCCATATTGTAGTTGGCTGGTACAAAGTCTTCACCAAAACCCTCGCTGATGTATGGATAAACTTCTTTCTCATCCAGTTCGCCGGTATCAAAATATTTTTTCAGCAACGAACCATAAGTATCGATTGCCCACACTTTAATATTTGGATTCTTTTCTTTGAGATATTGGCCTGTTCCAACCACCGTTCCTCCTGTACCTGCGGCTACCACGAGGTGTGTGATTTTTCCTTCAGTCTGCTCCCATATCTCAGGCCCTGTCTGTTCGTAGTGAGCCAATCTGTTGGCAAGATTATCATATTGGTTAACATACCATGAATTAGGAATCTCAGTAGCGAGCCGCTTAGAAACTGAATAGTAGGAGCGTGGGTCAGATGGTTCTACGTTGGTAGGACATACGATTACTTCAGCACCTACAGCTTTCAGGATATCAGCTTTCTCTTTGGATTGTTTATCCGTAGTGGTGAATATGCATTTGTATCCTTTGATGATCGCAGCCATGGCAAGCCCCATTCCTGTGTTGCCAGATGTTCCTTCAATGATAGTTCCTCCGGGTTTGATCTTTCCTTCGGCTTCAGCTACTTCCAGCATCTTGAGGGCCATCCGGTCTTTGATGGAATTTCCAGGATTGAAATATTCCACTTTCGCCAGTACGGTGCACGGCAGGTTCTTTGTGATATTGTTTATTTTGATCAATGGCGTATTGCCAATTGTTTCAAGGATATTATTTTTCCACATAGCTTAGGGTTTGTCGCAAATATACATTTTAAAACAGGGGAGTGTTTCTGTGCTATGAGCCAGGAAGAAATGAGTTGTTATACGTTGTTAGGTTGTTACGTTGTTAGGTTGTTTATAATACCCCTATCCGCCGCGGATACAACGTCACAACTTCACAACGTCACAACTTTAGAACTCTAAAACTCACAACTCTATTTCATAATTGGGTGCAGCCGCAAGAATCTCTTTAGATGCGTGCGATTCAAATTTTTTGAAGTTATCAACGAATGCTTTTGCCAGTTCTTTTGCCTTCTTAATATATTCAACCCTGCTTTTCCATGTGTTGCTTGGATGCAGGATTTCAGATGGTACGCCCGGACATTCCTCCGGCATCATCACCCCAAAGATGGCATGCGGATCATAATGTACATTATCGAGCTTGCCTTCCAATGCTGCGGCGATCATTGCTCTCGTATATTTCAGGTTGATCCTGCTGCCAACGCCGTAAGCGCCACCGCTCCACCCGGTATTGATCATCCATACATTTACTTTGTGTTTAGCAATTTTTTCTCCAAACATATCCGCATATTCTGTTGGATGCAGTGGAAGGAATGGCGCCCCGAAACATGCACTGAACGCGGGCTTAGGTTCATTAACACCATCCTCTGTCCCTGCTACTTTGGCTGTGTAGCCCGTAATGAAATGATACATGGCCTGCGCTGGTGTAAGCCTGCTGATAGGAGGCAGAATACCATAAGCATCGCAGGTGAGCAGGAAAATGTTTTTAGGAACAGCGCCTACTGATGGATGAATTGCATGGTCTATGAATGGCAATGGATAGCTGACCCGGGTGTTTTCAGTAATAGCCTTGCTGGAAAAATCTATTTCGTTGGTACCTTCTTTGAAGGTGACATTTTCTACCAATGCACCGGGGCGAATCGCATTAAAAATATCCGGCTCTTTTTCAGGATTCAGATCAATGGTCTTGGCATAACAACCTCCTTCAAAATTGAATACAGAATCGTCTGTCCATCCGTGTTCGTCATCACCTATCAGCAATCGTGAAGGATCTGCGCTGAGTGTTGTTTTTCCTGTGCCGCTCAGTCCAAAGAATAATGCAGTGTCTTTATTTTTTCCCATGTTGGCAGAGCAGTGCATGCTCAGTACCTTCTTCTGGTGGGGCAATATGAAATTCAGGATGGAGAAAATACCTTTCTTGATTTCGCCGGTATATTTGGATCCACCAATGAGGATCATTTTTTTTGAGAAACTCACCAGTGTAAAATTGCCCTGGCGTGTACCATCTTCATTTGGGTCGGCAAGGAAGGAAGGTGCATGCACTATGTACCATTCAGGAGTAAAATTTTCCAGTTCTTTTTCTTCCGGCCTTAGAAACATATTATATGCAAAGAGATTGCTGGCAGGGTCTTCGTTGATCACCCTGATGTTAAGTTGGTAATTGGGGTCAGCACAGGCATAACTGTCACGGATCCACAATTCTTTTTCCTCCAGGTGGCTGCGCATTTTTCTGAGCAACTGATCAAAATATTTTTCTTCAAATGGTTGGTTGAAATTATTCCAGTCAACAGCATTTTCTGTTATGGAGTCTTTCACGGTAAACTTGTCTTTTGGGCTGCGGCCTGTGAATTTGCCGGTGTTGATCACCAGTGCTCCCTTTGCACTGAGCCTTCCTTCATTTCTTTCTACAGTTTGGCTGATCAGGGTTTCAGGAGGTAATTGATAGTGAATTCCTTTGAGTGAAGACATGCCCAATGCATGCAATAAATTCTTAGGAGAAAACATGATGGTTGGTACTGACATGAAAAAGTTTTTTGATGAGAAAACAAAGGTAGTTATTCAATAATACGGCCTTACCGTTAGAAGTCATCAATAATTGTGCTATTGTTTGCCGATTTCCTCAAAAGCAAAAACCATCTCTAACTCTTTTTTAAAAAGTATGAATATTATTTGAAGAGATTTTTGATTGGTTGAATGATTATTAAAAATTATTTTGATACTATGTAATTGTTACACTAAGGAAACTCCTGATTTTGAAAAATTTATATCGTGTATATTGCAGCACTTAAATAATATATTATGCGTAATCTTCCCATCAACCCCGAATTGTTTATTGAAAACAGGAAACGCTTTGTTTCAAAAATGCAGGGAAATGCCATTGCTATTTTTAACAGTAATGATGAAATGCCGCTCAATGGCGATGCCCTTTATCCATTTGTGCAGAATGCAGATTTGTACTGGCTTTGCGGAATTACCCAGGAAGATACGATGGTGGTGTTATTTCCACACCACCCGGATCCGCAATACCGGGAAGTACTGGTGCTAACGAGACCTAACGAATTGAAAGAAAAATGGAATGGCTTCCGATTGAGGAAAAATGAAGCAGAAGGTATATCAGGAATGAAAACGATCATCTGGCTGGATGAACTGGATGCTTTGTTGCAGGTTTGGGTTCACCTGGCTGATATTATTTACCTCAACTCTAATGAGAACGACCGTAAAGCAACTGATATAGCTACCCGGGATTACCGGTTCATTAAGCAAATGAAAAAACGCTATCCATTACATGAATACAGGAGAAGTGCGGCCATCATGCGAGAACTTCGCGCCATCAAGACCGCTTATGAAGTAGAGGTGATGCAAAAAGCAATTGATATTACGGAAAGCACATTCAGAAGGTTGCTTGGATTCATCAGACCCGGTGTGATGGAGTACGAAATAGAAGCTGAAATATGGCATTCTTTTCTGTCACAAAGATCGGATGGCCCTGCTTATGGCAGCATCCTCGCAAGTGGAGACAATGCACGCATTCTGCATTATGTAAACAACAACCAGGAATGTAAAGATGGTGATCTGATATTGATGGACTTTGGCGCCGGCTATGCGCATTATGCAGCAGACCTCACACGTACAGTGCCTGTCAATGGAAAATTCACAAGAAGGCAAAAGACAGTTTACAATGCATGTCTTGACATCCATCGATATTGTGCATCTATTCTGAAACCGGGCATCACTATCAACAAGTATCACGATATGGTAGGAGATAAGGCTACCGAGATATTCCAGAAGATCGGGTTGCTCAGAAAAAGTGCCATTAAGAATGAAGACCCGGCCAACAGGGCTTATCGCAAGTATCTGTATCATGGCATTTCTCACCATCTTGGCGTAGATGTACACGACCTGGGTACTAAGACAGAACCGGTAAAAGCAGGGATGGTGTTCACTATTGAACCGGGCATTTACATTGAAGAGGAAAAGATGGGCATCCGCATTGAAAACAATTACTGGATTACAAAATCAGGAAACAAAGACCTAATGAAGAATATTCCAATCATTGTGGAGGAGATAGAAACACTGATGAAAAAGAAATAGAATTATTTTGCAGCCACAATGAAACAAATTCCCAACCTTTTTACACTCCTGAATCTATTTGCGGGTGTGATGGCCATCATATTTGTCCTGCAAACGGATACCATTATCATTTCGCAGAATGATCAATTGGTCAGTAGCTTCAATATTCCTGAAAAGTTAGCGTGGGGCAGCATTTGCATTCTGATCGCAGCAGGGATCGATTTTCTGGATGGTTTTGTGGCAAGGCTATTGAAGGCAACCAGCGAACTGGGAAAGCAACTGGATTCGCTGAGCGATGTGGTGAGTTTTGGTGTAGCTCCTTCGGTAATTCTATATCAATTATTGAGGCTGAGTTATGCCAGGGAAGTGGACGGGTTGTATGTATCCCTCATTGCATTGTTGCCTGCTATCATACTTGCCTGCGCGGCTGCTTACCGGCTGGGAAGGTTTAATATTTCAACAGATCAGCAATATTCATTCAAGGGTGTACCGGTGCCTGCTGTCGGAATCGTAGTAGCTTCACTGCCGCTGATCCTGCATTTCAACAATTTCAATGCATTGAATGGGCTGATAGTAGATAAAACAATTTTGTACGTTTTGATACTGGTGTTGAGTTACCTGATGGTAAGTTCTCATCGTATGCTCGCTTTGAAATTTTCAAAGTTTAGCTTTGCATCCAACTGGCAAGTTGTTGCTCTTGCCATCATTGCGATTGTCTCTGCAATTCTTTTAGGATGGTTGGCAGTGCCGGTTACTTTCGTTTGTTATGTTTTATTTTCATTCATATCATCAAAAAAAATAACTACATGAATTATATCGCCGAAATAAAAATAATGCCGCTTAAAGATCTTCTCGATCCGGCAGGGAAGGCGGTTTCCGGGAGTCTTGGCAAGCTGGGAATCAATAATGTTGACGATGTTCGTATTGGCAAGCATATCGAATTGCACATTGCAAGCCATTCAGAAAATGAAGCAATGGATATAGCCCGCAATGCAGTCAGTCAACTCCTTGCCAACCCTGTAATGGAACATGCGGATATCGTTATCCGCCAGGAAAGCTGAGCAGTCCATGCTGTACATTGTACCAACACCCATCGGCAATCTTGCAGACATGACGCTGCGTGCTATTGATGTGTTGAAATCAGTGGATGTCATCCTGTGTGAAGATACCCGCACCTCCGGTAAATTGCTAAAGCATTTCGGGATTGAGAATAAATTGGCTTCCTATCATCAGCACAATGAGCATCATGTACTGTATCCGCTTGCTGAGCGCCTTTTGACAGGCGAAACAATGGCGTTGATCACCGATGCAGGTACGCCGGGTATCAGCGACCCCGCATTCCTGCTCGTGAGGGAATGTATCAGGTTGGGAATAAAAGTGGAATGCCTTCCGGGTGCAACAGCCTTTGTTCCGGCCATCGTCAATAGCGGACTTCCTTCTAACAGGTTTTGTTTCGAAGGTTTTATTCCTCAGAAGAAGGGACGGCAAACCTTTCTGCATTCGATCAGGGAAGAATCGCGTACAATGATTTTTTACGAAAGCCCAAACCGTCTTTTAAGAACACTCACGGATTTTATTGCAACCTTTGGTGCTGAACGCAAATGCTGTGTCAGCAGGGAATTGACTAAACTTCACGAGGAAAATGCACGTGGATCACTCGCTGAGGTATTACTACACTTTCAGAGTAAATCCATCAAGGGAGAAATCGTCATTGTCGTAGAAGGAAAAGGAAAACAAATAGAACCTTCGGAAGAAGAGGATTAAATTTTTTAATTTATATAACTATTAATAGCGGATATTAGAAACGCACAAACAAGATAAAAATCATGATAAAAAAAATTACGATTCTAAGTTTGATACTCTTTGTTTCGGTGATGGTGCAGGCACAATATGGATACTGGCAGCAGCGGGTGAATTACAAAATGAATGTAGCGCTGGATGTGCAAACCAACATTGTGAAAGGAACTCAGCAGCTGGAGTACACCAATAATTCGCCGGATGTATTGGAGAAAGTTTATTTTCATTTGTTCTGGAATGCATTTCAGCCTGGAAGTGAAATGGATGTGCGCAGCCGCGAATTGGGAAAAGTATTGGTGAATGGTAATCCTGACTGGGATAGCCGTGTAAGAGATCGAATTTCTAAATTGTCACCAACTGAAATTGGTTATCAGAAAATATTATCCATAAAGGTAAATGGAGTTGAACAGCCAACAGTCATTCATGGAACTATACTCGAAGTGGACCTGACAAAAAATATTTTGCCAAAAAGCAAAACAGTTTTCAGCATTGTTTTTGAAGCGCAGGTACCGGTTCAGATCAGGCGAAGCGGCAGGGATAATGAAGAAGGGGTGCGGTATTCTATGTCGCAATGGTATCCTAAGTTGTGTGAATATGATAATGAAGGGTGGCACACTCCGCAGTATGTAGCGCGTGAGTTTTATGGTGTTTGGGGCGATTTTGACGTTACCATCAGTTTGGATAAGAGCTATAAGATAGGCGGTACGGGTGTTTTACAAAACGCTTCTGCTATCGGTTGGGGGTATGATAAACCCGGAACGCCTTTGAAGGAAATAGCCGGAACGACCAGGACATGGCGTTTTGTTGCGAAGAATGTACATGATTTCGTTTGGGCTGCCGATCCGGATTATGAGCATGTAGTGAAAACAAGAGAAGGTACTGTTCTGAATGTTATTTATAAAAAGAAAGACTCCGCAACAAATACAAGGTGGGAGAATGTAGCCGACGCAGCCTACACGGTACTACCATATATGAATAAACGATTTGGAAAATATCCTTATCCGCAGTATTCATTTATCCAGGGTGGTGATGGAGGTATGGAGTATCCGATGGCAACATTACTCAAAGGACCGGGACTCGGTACTGTATTTCATGAATGGATGCACAGTTGGTACCAGATGATGCTGGGCACTAATGAAGCGCAGCATCCGTGGATGGATGAAGGGTTCACCAGTTGGGCCGAAGGAGAAGTGTATGCTTTTTATAAGAAAGAAAAAGGAGTAAAACCAGCGGCTAATGTTGCATTGCCTGTAAACCATGTGGATGCTTATCGCGGATATTTTTTTCTGATGCAAACTGGCCTTGCTGAACCGATGACAACTTTTTCTGATCATTACAATACCAACTTTGCATACAGCATCAATGCCTATTCAAAAGGTGAAATGTTTTTAGAACAGTTGGGGTATGTAGTAAGTGATTCTGTAAGAGA
>JBDHYH010000136.1:0-9881 GCA_039811325.1 Chitinophagaceae bacterium
ACTTCACGTGTCTTCTGAAAATCTGATAATATCTGTTAAGCCTCACAGCATACTTTATAATCCGCCGGTTCATTAATTCTCTATAGCCCAAAAGTTCTTCTTTCATCTTGTTGAATTCTTCCGGAATTTCCTTTTGCCGCGCTATTTCCATTTCATCCGAGTATCCCTGCCAGTTCGTACTGCTTACACCATTCATATCATAGTAGATCATTTCGTAAGGAATATGCTTGAATTTTACTCCATTGACAAGCACTTTCAAAAAGAAAGCGTGATCGGACGCCAACCTGTAATTCAGGTCATATAAACCGAATCGGCAGAAAACTGATTTCTTAATGTATGCGGCCTGGTGGTTAATCGTGTGATGAGCCAGATGCTCTACAGTTAAGGTTTGCGGATGAGTAATTGGAATATTTTCGCCCCCTCTCTGAATTTCCATATTTCCATAATAGATATCAGCCGGTTCATGTTCACCAATAAATTTGTGCGTATTACTCAATACATTTTCTTCTGATAAAAAGTCACCACTATTCAAAAACATCAGATACTCACCGGATGATTTTCCAATTCCCTTATTCATCCCTGCATACATCCCCCCATCCTTCTTACTCACCCAATACGTTAATTGATCTGCATGCTGCTCAATATACTCCCTACTTCCATCCGTACTTCCGCCGTCTATGATAATGTATTCATAATCGGTGAAGGTTTGCTCAAAGACGGACTGCATGGTCTTTTTAAGGCCTTCGAGGTTGTTGAGATTGACGGTGATGATGGAGAGGGAAGGCAATGATTAATGATGAATGATGAATTGTGCCGGCTTAGACCATCAAGGTTTTGCAGGGCTTTGAGGCAGAGCTAAATCCGGTAAAAGCGGGACAGGTTCTTGAAGGTCTTTACGTTGCGTGGCGCGGTCTGGCTCCTAAGATGGAATTGGATTCGTCACGCGTATATTACTTATTGCTTTGAAATCTTCAACGTTTCTTGTGTATAACTCACAATTATACATTTCTGCTGTTGCGGCAATAATTGCATCACCCACCGACATGTTTGCCTTTTGCCTGAATTGAATTGCTAATTCAATAATTTCATCCGATATATTAACAATGTCAGCCAGCCCAAAAATACTTTCGAAGTAAGCTATTTGCTTTTCAGTAATGTTGTGAAAACCGAGAACTTCTAATTTTGATATGGCCGAGACAATACAGTCTTTTTCAAAAAGAGTTCTAAGCTGTTTATATTTTTCTTCTGCAGAATAAATAAGAATGTTGCTATCTATTAAAATCATCAGATATCAATTATTTTTCTGTCTTTACGTGTTTGCCTCTGCCACTCAGAAGGATCTCCGAAATTCGAAACATCTACTCCTTTTTCTATGATGGATTTTATTTGTGCTCCTCTCTTTTCATTTTTCAAAATTTTGTATTTCTTTAATCCAAGCCTCTCGGCAATTTGTATCAGAAGTTCTGCCTCCCTGCGGTTAGAAACCTCAAATATTAACTGTTCCATTTATGATAATTTTAAGTGTGTTTTCTAACCATAAAGATAACGTATATGTATCAGACCTTCAAGGTTTTACCTGGGATTGTGGTTGAACTAAATCTTGAAGGTCTTTCCTTCTTTAGTCTTAAAAGATCGCGCTTTCTTAAAAATCACTTTCCCATTTTGAGAGACTACAATGAAAGAATCTTCTTTTTGTCTTTCAGATATTAGTTTGTGGAAGGCTTTCCTCGCCCCCTTCAGCACCTTATCTTTAATATCCGTCCTTAATGTTTTAGCCATTACTGATTATTTTTTTTCTATTTATCAGGTTCCATAATTATGAATACTCCACTTTTCCATTTTTCTGCAATAGGGACAGGCTCTCCGCCTGAGTTATCAATTATCAACAGGTAATCTACAACTTTTTCGTACAGATCAAAAAGGTTTTTTATTCCCGAGGAATACCTTCTTATGATGGTATGTTTTGGAATATCATGACCACCCGAAGCTACTCTGGTGCTAACTCTCTGAATTGCCAACTCCACACTGTCCAGCCAAAAGAAGATTAAGTAAACATTATAGCCTAATTTTCCGGCACGTTGAATGAGACAACGAAACTTCGGGACGATAAGGTGGTTTCAAAGGCGAAATCCTGCTTAATATTTAATAATTCATTGATCCGCTTCAGCATTATCCTGCCTGCTTCTATTGAGACAGATTCCGGGTTAAACGGAGAAAGTCCTTTAGCAATCTCGTCCGCATTTACAAATTCCTTTATTTTTAAAAGCTCCGGTAGCATCGTAAAGGATGCTGTTGTTTTGCCTGCGCCATTACAGCCCGCTATGATGAAAAGATTAGGCAATGTAAAAGTTTTTCCCGGTATCGTCCCGCAAACTTAGAGCGACCGGTGCGGAGAGGGAAGGCAATCACTAATTGATAATTATGCCCGCCACGGTGGATGAATCTTAGACCTTGAAGATCTTTCATGGTCAATTGAAGAATCTGAATACAAACCACCGGCTTAGCAACACTTTAGATAATGGTACAAAATTCAACTTCTCCTGTTCTGATAATTTCTTTCGAATCCTTGAAAACCTGCCGAATTCCAATTTCACCAATGCCTTAATATACATTTTCAAAAGATCCTTCGGTGTATATAACCATCCTCCATAATACGGGGACACCGCTGGATTAAAAAAAGGGTCGATACTTTTCAAATGCTTTTGCCATGTATCCAACCGGATGAAATAAGGATAATAAATTTTTTTCTTCACGAATTCCGGGATTTCATACTCTTCAGGACAATACCGGACAATTCTCCGCTCACAGAGTAACACTCCATGAAAATGATAAAAAACCAAAGGAAGCTGCACTCCTTGTTGAAAACTTAAATTGATTGATCTCTTCCCGTGATGAAACTCATATTGCTGCATATTCCAGGGAGCAACGCCGCCTCCTATATTTTCTAATTCATGCACACACGTAAACCGAACCGGCCAGTCGTCAAGGTACTTTTGATCGCCGAATTTGCCATCTTCAAATCGCGCATAGCACCACTCATTGCACGCATTGCGCCACCATCTCAATACATGAAGCCCATCTTCATTGTTTTTGAAACACATAAACTGAACACAATACTTACCACTCGTTGCTGTTTGATCATACTCCGGCGTGTACCGATGATCAATAATTAAAACAGATTTCTCTCCCATCTCTCTAATCAAGACATCGGGATTGCTGTAGAATAGCAAATCTGCATCAATATAAGTGCAATGATCAAGATCAAACTTTTGAATGCAGTAAAGAATTGTTGAAGGTGTACACGTCCAGCAATACTCTACAGGAGAACGGTCCGGCTTTATTGCCAGCAATTCCTCATCTTCAAATTCTGCCAGGGTAATAACCGTAATATCCGGCAGGTTTAATGTTTTTAGAATATCGGCTGCTTTATCATCAAATGTGAATATAAAGAGGTGAAACTGTGGGCAATGAACTGCCAGGGAATCATACATCGCAAGCCCACGGGTGAGATAATTAGAATTAAACAGCGTGCAAAAATTAAGTTTCATTGGTTGATTCTTGAAAAAATGAACCCTTTCCAATAGGCTTTGTAAGTGCTGTTCAAAATTATTGAGCCATCACAAAAACTTTCGAAACTTCCCAGTTTTTTGTAATTGCCAAACCCGGAACTAAATTTATCTTCATTAAAAAACCAGGCCGGATAACTTGCCTTGTAAATACTTTCCGGAACCACCTGCACTGTAAGAATATCCGTTTCTTTTTCTACAAGAGCAGTTCTGTCAATAATAACAAATGGGAATTGAAGTGATATCAGATGTTTTAATAATCGATAAGGAAATTCCAAATACTGCAAAACACCACTTAACAATAAAACATTCGGCTTGTGCTTTGCCATACATTCTTCAATAGAATCATAAAACTTCAATTGATCATTCTCAAAATTTTGCTTACCACATTCAACAAAATTTTTCTGCTCCACAATACACCACTCAACATGTTTCAGTTCTTTGAGAAAATCTCTGTTTTGATAATAGCTGCTTCCCAGGCTTCCTCCAAAATCAAGAACACAGAGCTGGTTCCCGTTTTGAATTGCTGCATGCTGCAGGCCACAAAGTAATCCCCAGCTATATTGTATCTGGTCAAAAAGTACGCTATCACGTTCGTAAACTGCCTCCCCGCTTTTGACTTTAAGCAAGGCTGATTTGCATTTATCTAAAATACCGGCATTGTCGTAGCCAACAGTTACCTTTTTAGCTTCTTCCCAGGTTTTAAAATCACCACTGAAAATTTCATGCGAGGCAGAAGGAACCGGTTGATTTTTATGAGATCTAAATACAGATAATACAACTGGCGGAACAAAGGGCTTAAGTAGTTTTTTGAAATGAGACACCTTACCTAAATAATAGTTATTTCGTAAATATGGTTAGCATTCAACCTGGAAAATTAAGATGCACTGTGCTGCATAATTAATAAGTTTATTCTCCATTGAATCATCATTGCATCTCTTAGTAGTCGGTGCCTTCACTGGCCACATTGGTATTAGTCATCACCACTCAGGTACACTTTAAGTTCGGTATAGGCACCGACAGATGGGAAAATCTTAAACAACCATCCTTGTCCGCTTTCGAATATTCTCACTAGGTGTGCTATTAAGTCGAATTAAGAAAATTGCAATTTTGGTTCTTTTTTCACGCCAACAAAAAATATTCTGTTTCTCTCAGTCTGCTCTTCAAGAAGAAGGTTGAAATATTCAGAAAATTTGTCTCTAAACCATTCGAGAGAATACCAGGTTGGTACGGATGAAACATTTTCAAAATCACTACTCCATAGTCCCATTGGCATAAATTCTACTATTACATATTTATTCGAGAAGGAATTGATTTTTTCTAATATGGTATCTATTGGATAATTCGATGTAAGTATCAGATGATGTGTAACAGCCAATGCAACAACCAAGTCAGATTTCATTCTTGCAGGAGTACCATCATAATCTGGTGAATCCATAAAATTACATAGCAAAGAAGTAGCATTCTCAAATTTCTCCTTTTTAAAACCCTTATAACAGGAATTAATAGCATTAGCGTCATAATCTACTGCAATCAATCTCTTCCAAGGAAATTTTTTAATGAGAAGTTGAGAAAAATAGCCTTCATTAGCTGCAAGGTCAATAACAGTACTTATGCCAGGCAATTCGTTTATAACCTCCAAAATTCTATTAAACCTGCATGTTGGCGTAATTTTTTCCTCCTTCAAATACTCTTGGTGATAATTTTGCCATTGGGACCCCAAACTGGGTTCAGATAAATTCTGTAAGTACTCAGCAATGCTTTCATATGGAGGAAAACATTCAATGGAACTATTAGAAGTAACTTCTTTCTGATAAGTAAAAGTCACTGTCCTCCTATTCAAAGTCCTGGTAAAAAAACATCCTGCCTTTTCAACGATAATTAGCAGGAGATTCTTCTTCTTTGTTTGAAAAATTTTAAAATTGCGGAATTTAAAAAAATAAGGGCTATCTTTTTTCCCTCTGATTATCTCAAGTAGTCCTGAATCCTCCAAACCTTGGCGTGGAATTGTTCTCATGCTGTCGCTGGAGTTTTCTAACAACCTACTTGCAATAAACAAATTGTTTTTGCTCCAAAATGTCAATGGTACTACTACTAAGTTCAGAAACTCTTTGTAAGCACTCCATGCACCAGATTTCACTTTACGAATACTTCCCAAATCAATCCAAACTGGTTGTACTCCTCTAAACAGGATATTGTAAAAATGACCGTCTTTCAGTTCATATCCATGTTGATTGCAAATGAAGTTTACCTTAATGATTGTTAAAGCAGCGTCTCTAAGCATATCAAAAGTCCACTCATGTGGGTAAGAAACTAGTAGTTTTTCGTGCTCCAGAATGAGGTCACCTTCTTCAATCTCAAGGCAACTTATTTTCGTCTCAGGGATGAGATTTCGAGTTGCCAATTCCCTGAATAATTCTGATTGAAGGAATTGCATACAGAATTCTTTATGCTGTTTATTTATTTGTCGATATACCTTTTCTTTATAAAAAAAAACTCTTCCAAAATCATCAACTAATGACAGTGGTGAGAATTTAATTTCATCCCTACTCATAGGTTCTTTTGGTGAATTAATACTCATCTTACTTCCCAACTATGTTTATAAAAAACTTTAGACAATTCAGGGTTCTCAATTGTTTGCCCTGTACCATAATAGTCGAAATTTTCAACATAAAACTTTGAGACTCTACTAACATAGTCGACCATTCTATCGCCATCAAATAAGGCTATGTTCAGGCTATACAAATCTGGCTTAATGTTTAGATGATCAGTAATGTTACAAGTAACCGTTTTTTCTGAATCTGAAATCGTAATCGAATCACCAGTTGCTCTTGAATCAAATCTCAAGTATCCTTCATCATTTGTATTATAGATCCCTATAACAATCCTCAAATTCCTTAACTCTTTTCCGATGAAATTCTTTAAACAAATTTCAATTCCCATCTCTTCACCCAACTTAATTATATCACTTTCAATCCGATCCTTTTTTAGTATCCTAACTTTTTGAATCCTACACTCACCACTACCTTCCCTCTCTATAACTTCTAAGTCTGTTGACACTGTCTGATTAAGTAATTGGTATGCATATATTACATCTGCAATTGTTCCAACAAAATTCAAATTTCCATTAACAAGTAGAAGCCCCTTGTTGCAAAGGTTTGCCACCGCCGCCATATTATGACTCACAAACAACACCGTCCTTCCCTCGCCCTGGCTAACGTCTTTCATCTTGCCGATGGCTTTCTTCTGAAACTCTGCATCGCCGACGGCCAGCACTTCGTCCACAATCAGTATCTCCGGCTCTAAGTGGGCGGCTACGGCAAAAGCAAGGCGCACATACATACCGCTGCTGTAGCGCTTCACGGGCGTATCCACATAGCGCTCCACACCCGCAAAGGCGATGATCTCATCCAGCTTACGACGGATTTCGTGCTTCGTCATACCGAGGATGGCGCCATTGAGAAAGATGTTTTCGCGGCCGGTGAGTTCGGGATGGAAGCCGGTGCCTACTTCAAGCAAGCTGGCAACACGGCCTTTGATTTTGACACTGCCCGTAGTAGGGCCGGTAGTGCGGCTGAGTATTTTTAAGAGCGTGCTCTTGCCGGCGCCGTTGCGTCCGATGATGCCGAGCACTTCGCCTTGCTGCACTTCAAAGTTGATATCGCGCAATGCCCACACGTATTCACTGTTGCCTCTTACCTCGCGGTTGTTCTCGTCCCCGATCTTCAGGTACGGGTCTTCATTGCCGAGAATGCGTGTGTGCCACCAGCGGTTCACGTCAGCGCCGAGACTACCGAGTCCGACGTTTCCGAGGCGGTATTGTTTGGAGAGGGATTCTACTTTGATGACTGTCATGAGTGAGGAGCGATGAGTGATGAGCTGTGAGCGAGGAGCTATGAGTGATGAGTGATGAGCTGTGAGTGAGGAGCTGTGAGTGATGAGTGATGAGCTGTGAGTGATGAGTGATGAGTGATGAGTGAGTTACTTTTTAATTTTTGATTTGACGGTAAGAATAGAACTTTTCAGCATTTTTAATATTTCTTCGGATTGTGCGGTAAGCAACTGAAACTTTTCTGACGGAAGATACCCGGTTTCAAATAGCAACTCAAGCCAATACAGCGTTTCATCGCATTCTTTTTGAGTAATCGCCATTTTATGAATGAAATCCAAATGGCTTTCAGCATTTTTCGATTCCCTTATCAAGGCACCCACTGCCGTGCCACTTCTCAGCAATTGCTTACTCATTACAAATTCCTTCCTCTCGACCGTAAGAAATTTGTAAGTATCCACAACTTCTTTCGCCAGACTAAAACTCTTTGTTTTTAAAGGGCTGTCATTCATATTCACAAATTATAATTGCACTTCTCTCCTCAAACCCCCTCCCTCGCCCAACTCATACCTCATACCTCATATCTCATATCTCATACCTCAAACCTCATACCTCATATCTCACAGCTAAAACCTCATACCTCATCGCTCATATCTCATACCTCATACCTCATACCTCATATCTCACACCTCATATCTCATCACTCATAGCTAAAACCTCATACCTCATCGCTCATCGCTCATAGCTCACACCGTATCCATAAACGTCTTCTCCACTTTATTAAACATCAGCAAGCCGATGATGAGCACTATGACGATAAAGGTGAAACTGTACAAGAGATGAATGCCTTGCAGCGTACCCTGGCCAAAGAGTGCATACCGAAATGCTTCTACAATGGGGCTGAGCGGATTCCACTGTATCCACGCGGCATAAGATTTTGATTTCAAAAACGACATTGGGTAAGCTACGGGTGTGGCATACATCAGCAGTTGTACACCGAAGCCGAGCAATACATTCAGGTCGCGGTACTTGGTAGTCATGCTCGATATGATGATGCCCAACCCCAATCCCATCATAGCCATCATGATTACCAAAACGGGAACTAACAGCCATGACCAACCGAAATGAAAATTGTCTTTGGTAATGCCGAAATAACTCATGACTGCCATCAGCAATAAAAACTGGATGCCAAATTTCACAAGGTTGCTGGCTACGGTGCTGAGTGGCGATATCAATCTTGGGAAATATACTTTGCCAAAAATGCCAGCATTACTCAAAAATGTATTCGATGTGCTGGTCAGGCACGCGCTGAAATAATTCCAGATGGTGATGCCACTCATGTAAAATAAAATCGGTTCGATACCGTCTGTAGGAATACCCGCGATCTTTCCAAACACAAGCAGGAACATGACAGTGGTGAAGATGGGCTGAATGAAATGCCAAACCGGTCCGAGGATGGTCTGCTTGTAAGTAGCCACAAAATCTCTTCTTACAAAGAGCACCAGCAGGTCGCGATACTTCCACACTTCTTTGAGTTTGAGATCAAAGAGAGAAGTCTTTGGTTCTATGATGAGGTCCCAGTTGGAAGAAGATGGTGTCATTTAATCTTTTTTTATCACGCAGAAAATTTTCTCACGCAGAGGCGCAGAGGACGCAGAGGTTATTTTTTTTCTCACGCAGAGACGCAGAGGGCGCAGAGGTAAAGGCAGAATTTTATTTATAGACCATTTACAATTCGTGTGATACCTGATTTAATTTGCGGCACATTAAAATTAATCAGCAACCCCAGTTTAACCCCAGTTACCTTCAAATAAGTGAGCAGTATTTTTGGATGAACCACTGATAGATTTTCTACGGATTTCAACTCGACGATTACTTTATTTTCAACCAATAAATCAGCTCTAAAACCTACATCCATCTTCAAATCATCCCAAAACACAGGTAATCCTTTTTGACGATCCACCTTCAGCCCCTTTTTCGTCAGTTCGTAATACATGATTTCTTCATAAACGGATTCCAGGAGACCTGGGCCCAACTTACTATGAATATAATATGCAGTATCTACAATCTCCCGTGAAATATCATTTTCATGCATATTCAAAAAGTTTTATTTTCCTCTCTTGGCTCTCTGCGTCTTCCGCGTAGGCGGAACAAGTCCTGCGTGATACTTTTCCTCTCTGCGTCCTCTGCGCCTCTGCGTGATACTGCCTTCTCTGCGTGATACTTTTCCTCTCTGCGTCCTCTGCGCCTCTGCGTGATACTGCCTTCTCTGCGTGATACTTTTCCTCTCTGCGTCCTCTGCGCCTCTGCGTGATACTGCCTTCTCTGCGTGATACTTTTCCTCTCTGCGTCCTCTGCGCCTCTGCGTGATACTTTTCCTCTCTGCGTCCTCTGCGCCTCTGCGTGATACTGCCTTCTCTGCGTGATACTGCCTCCTCACAAATGAAATTTCTTCAACGCTGCATCCAATTCATCGCTGGTGCCAA
>JBDHYH010000137.1:0-9823 GCA_039811325.1 Chitinophagaceae bacterium
TTAAGAAATTTTTGAATGAGCAGGGTAAATTATTGCCCCGTCGCATCACCGGTAATTCATTAAAATATCAGCGCAAAGTGAGCGATGCCGTGAAAAAAGCACGCCAGATGGCCATTTTGCCGTATGTAACAGATCTACTAAAATAAAATTCTTAACCACCCTAAATCCCGTAAATGCGGGATGACAGTCCCGATGTTGAATCGGGGTTGGGTAAAAATGCAAATCAAATGCAGGTAATATTAATAAAAGATGTCAACAACTTAGGCGGTTCCAACGAATTGGTAACTGTAAAGGATGGATACGGACGCAACTATCTCATTCCACAAGGCATGGCTGTAGAAGCTAACAAATCCAATCTTGCTCAACTGAAAGAGCGCCAGAAACAACAGGCTAAAAAAGAAGCCAAATTACTGGCTGAGATCAATGAAGTGAGGAATGCACTTCAGGAGAAGCCGCTTTCTATTGGTGCCAAGACCGGTACCTCCGGAAAGATTTTTGGAAGTGTTACTTCTGTTCAGATCGCAAGAGCTATCCGCGATCAGCGTGGTTATGAAATAGACCGTAGAAAAATCGCTATTGTTGATGAAGTGAAGGAACTCGGTACTTACAAAGCTCATATTGATTTTGGCAATGGCCACGATTTCGATGTTGAGTTTGAAGTAGTAGGTGAGTAACTGATTCATTAATCAAATAATTGAAAGACTGCTGAATCCGGCAGTCTTTTTTTTATGTGGTAGTCTTCATATAAGAGCAATTATGAAGGTGTTGACAGGATTTCTCAATTCTTTTTCTGTATTCTGTTACCTTGCAGAAGAATAATTTCTTTTGCAAAATGTAAAAAATAATTGTCTTAATGTAAAATAAACTTTACATTTGTGAAAATTATCTTTTATGTTTCCTCAACTATTATTACCTCATAAGTACAAAACAATAGGTTGGATCATCCTGATACCCGCCACCATTTTCGGAATCACCTTATTGGCATCCAACTTCCATAATATTCAGATTAAGGCTTCGACATTTGCCCTGGTAAGTGATGAATTCTTAGGCGAGAGCCATTCTTTCAGTTTTATTAAAACCAACATTGCTCCAACTCTTGCAGGAGTTCTGTTTATTATAGGAGCTTTATTAGTCTCTTTTTCAAAAGAAGAACGTGAGGATGAATTCATAGCTAACCTTCGATTGTCCTCCCTCCTCTGGGCTGTGTTGGTAAATTATCTCTTACTGCTTATTGCTTTCTTATTTATATATGGTACACCATTCCTGACTGTGATGATCTACAACATGTTCACCGTTCTGATCATATTTATCATCCGCTTCCATTTCGTACTTTATGGAAATTCAAAATTTCTGCCTGATGAAAAACACAATTAAGATCGAAAGAGCTATCATGAATATGACACAGGAGGACCTTGCAAAAAAAATAGCTGTCAGTCGACAAACCATCAATGCAATGGAAGCCGGCAAGTATGTGCCTTCAACTGTGTTGGCGCTGAAGATTGCGAAAGTATTCGGCAAACCGGTGGAGGAAATTTTCAAACTAGAGAAGGAGGATTGATTTTATCATCCCACAAACGCTTAGAAATTACACCCAATGTAAAAGTAGTTAAGTGTTCAATATGATACCCCCTTTCTTCTGTACATTGAATCTACAGTATCGGAGGAGAGCCATAGATCACAAATTAATATTTAGATGCGGGCTGTTTGCATAATTTTGCTTTATAGTTATTAAAGCGACAATGAAACAACGAGAAGAAGAAGTGGTGAAGGTGAAAGATACATTAGTGTTGGCGCCTGATTCCGGCAAGATTGTGAACACTACGATTTACACGATTCTGTTTGCCATGAGTTTCAGTCACTTTCTCAATGATACGTTGCAGTCGCTGATACCATCTATTTATCCTCTGATCAAGTCAGATTTTCACCTCAGTTTTACACAGGTAGGTTTTATTACCCTCACCTTTCAATTGACAGCTTCGCTGCTTCAGCCTTTGGTGGGAAGTTTTACGGATAAGCATCCCCAGCCTTATTCGCTTGCCATCGGGATGGCTTTTTCCTTATCAGGACTTGTGTTTTTAGCTTTTGCAAATTCGTTTGCACATGTTCTTATTTCTGTGGCATTGATAGGTATGGGGTCTTCTGTCTTTCACCCGGAATCATCTAAGATTGCCTACATGGCTTCCGGAGGCAGGCATGGATTGGCACAGTCAATCTTCCAGGTAGGGGGCAATGCCGGCGCGGCTTTCGGGCCATTGCTAGCCGCATTGATTATTGTCGGGCATGGCAGGATGAATATTTTATATTTTTCTCTTTTTGCTTTGCTTGCTATTTTTATTTTGATCAGGGTAGGTAATTGGGCAAGGACCCATTACCATCTTGCAAGAGCTAAAACAAAAGGCGTCAATGGTGAAGATTTGCATTTGGTTTCAGCAGGAAAGGTGCGAATGGCCATCGGAATTTTATTAGTACTTATCTTCTCAAAATATTTTTACCTGGCAAGTATGAGCAGCTATTACACCTTTTACCTGATGGATAAGTTTCATGTTTCTGTTCAGAGTTCACAACTATATCTATTTGCTTTTCTTGCTGCGGCTGCTGCCGGTACATTTATTGGAGGGCCTTTGGGAGACCGTTTTGGACGAAAATATGTGATCTGGTTCTCGATATTAGGTGTAGCTCCTTTTACCATGTTACTTCCTTATGTGAATTTGTTTTGGACCAGTGTGCTCAGTGTCATCATTGGGTTCATCATTTCATCTGCGTTCTCAGCTATTCTCGTGTATGCACAAGAGTTAATGCCCGGCAAAGTAGGCATGGTATCCGGATTATTTTTTGGTCTTGCTTTTGGAATGGGTGGATTAGGTTCAGCGGTGCTCGGCTCACTTGCAGATCATACCAGTATTTATTTTGTGTACCAGGTATGTTCATTCCTTCCGCTCATTGGATTAGTTGCGGGTTTCTTGCCAAATTTGAGAAAAAGAAGAAGGGAGGTTGAAAGTGAAATGTTAAGAGCGAGAAGTGAATAGTGAGCAAGAAGCAATGAGTAATGGACAAGGAACAAAGGATATAGATTCTGTTCTCAATGATTTTTTAAAGAGGAGAAACGATGGTGAAGATTAGGTTTGAGTTTAGAATGGCTTAGAATGGATGAAAAGTTTTTAAGAATGTTCAATAGTGGTAGATGGTTAAAATATCGCTGTAAAGCCGATTCGCTGCGGTGGAGAGGTATCCAAAAAATCGAAACAGCCATCGTTAAATCAATCCTGCGGTAGATTTAGAATAAACAAATAAGCGAATCAACAAGAAACAAATCAAATAAAATAAATCACCGAACAATTTTTCTTTTTCTGGAAAATATCGTAATCCCTGCACCCGTCACAAATAGAATTCCCGTAGCACACACCCCGTTCCATCCGAAAGCATTCCAGGCAAAACTTCCTGCAATAGAACCTAATGTGCCTCCGATAAAAAAAGAAGTCATATAAATAGTATTCAGCCTTGTACGTGCTCTTGGTATCAGCGATGATACCCTTGTCAGGTTGGGCACATGAGCGCTTTGCAATCCGACGTCTATCAGGATGATTCCTGCAATCACGATCCATATCGTAAGATGCCCATAGAACATGATAGCATATCCGATGATCATGATGAGAATGCCGAGTTTCATGGGAAGGGCAGGCCCCTTACGATCATTGATAGTGCCTACAAATGGAGAAATAATAGCACCGGCCAATCCTACAATTCCAAATAAGCCAATCACAGAAAGCGAATAGTTGAATGGAGGTTTCTCCAGGAAAAAAGCCATCGTACTCCAGAATGCAGAAATAGCGCCGAAGGTACAAGCACCAATCCATGCGCTTTCCCTTACTATTCGTTGAGAACGAAAAAGCCGGATCAGGGATATCATAAGGACACCGTAGGAGCCACGAAATGCCGGTCGTTCACCGGGTATATTTCGATGAACCAATACTGCCATTACTAACATCAATGCACATGCGATCCAGTAAACAGTCCGCCATCCCCAGAGTTCAGCTGCCCCACCACTAAGTGTTCTTGATAACAAAATACCTGAAAGCAATCCTCCCATGATGGTGCCAATCACTTTGCCTCTTTCTTCATCAGACGAAAGATGTGCACTCAACGGCACAAATACCTGGCAGGCAGTAGCAGTAACGCCAATGCACACACTAAAAAAATATAACATTCCGATATTTTGCGCAAGCGCTGCACCCGCCACTGATAATGCAGCAAAGATGTGCATCCAGGTGAGCAGGTTCCGGCGCTGAACCATGTCGCCAACGGGAACTATGAAAAATAATCCGAGGCCATATCCTAATTGTGAACAGATGTTGATCCAGGCCGCAGCACTTTCAGAAACAGAAAATACTTTTGTGAAATCGCCAAGTAGCGGTTGGCAGTAATACAAATTAGCCACCATGATACCGCAAGCCACAGCCATGAAGTATTTTAAAGAACCGGGAATTCCCTGGTGATTTGATTGACCTGATTGATCTTCTTTAGAATTTGCCATACAAGTCTGCAAACTTTGTGTAAAAGAAAGTTATGGCAAAATATTTTTTAGGAGGTGGCTGTGTTCGTTGCCTGTTCGCAAGAGCGAATTCGTTGTTCGTCGCCAGGAAACAGACAACTCCATCACTACTAAAACAACTAACTATTAACCATCAATGGCGTTGAGTTAAGCACTCTCATTGACACGCCTTTACGAAGGGAATGAAGAGGAGTGAAGCCTGCCTCCCAGTGCACTAAACAGCCTGGCAAACTTGGTGTGGATTCGAGTTGGCTTCATCGTGCCTCCTCGCCATGACCTCCTCCTTTACTAAACGACATTGAATTAACCATTAACCATTCGCAATTAACCATTAATCATTCCTCCACCAACTCCATTTCAATCCAAGCGTAAACCAACTGCCGGGCATAGGTACGGCTCCTGCTTCTACATAAGCAACATTGGTAAGATTATTGGCTTCTGCATAAAAATTGAATTTGCTGAGGGTAACATCAGCTTTTGCATCCAATAAAAAATATTCTTTGTATTGAATTCTTTGCTGATAGCGCGCTGTAAGAGTGAAATGGAATTTTTTGCGGTATGATACATTACTGTATGCTGCTACCTGGTTTCGTAAATTATTCAATGCATAATGTGAAATCAATTCGGGATGTGTCGATTCTATTTTTGGTTGCAGCCATGTGTACGATAGCCCCGATAGCCAGTTGAAGGCAGCATGTTCACGATTCAGGATTCGATAATCCAGGGAAAATGAAACGCCATTGGTTTTTATTTTCTGGAAGTTTGCCGGTTGCCATGGGTCAGCAATATCATCTTTCACCCAATCGATAAAATCTGAAATATTTTTGTGAAAATAACTCAACGATGTATTCATTGCCTGATCGTGATACTTCAATCCTATCTCTGAGTGTACAGAGTGTTCCGGTTTCAGATTTGGATTCCCGGTATTGGAAGGGCCTTTGTAGTACAAATCTGTGAATGTCGGCAAACGCTGGCCTGTACCGGCATTCAGAAATACTCTTATTTTTTCTGATACATCATATCCTGCATCTATTCCCGGAAGAACTTCCCATCCGAAATCAGAATTGTAATTGACGTATGCACCGGCATTTACTAATAGCCTTTTAATGGTATTAAAACTGTATTCCCCAAATACTCCATAATTCATTCTTGATCGCTTACCCAGGCTGTTGCTGCTGATGGATTCATTTCTCACTTCCAATCCCAAACCAAAGTCGCCAAAATTGCTCTTGATGGTATTGTTCAATTCCAAATCCCATACATTGGTCCGGTGGATATTTCGATAATAGGCAGGATTGTGTCTTTTGAAGATGTAGTCGTCTTTGTTGAAACGGTAGCTGAGTCGTGGACGAAATGTCCAGTTGCCCGAAATATTCAATACAGAAGAAACGGCAGCCATGGCTGTTTGCACATGTTCTTTAGATTCTATATCGGCAGGCGCAGCATAAAAAGCATTGGCACCAAAATCATTATTGACATAGCCCGCCATCATATTTACTTTATTTTCTTTGCCTGCGGCAATTGTATTTTGGTAAAAAATCTTTTGGTTGTTGAATGCGGTGTTGTATCTGTAGCCGGATGATTGAGATTGATTCGCTGAGAAGAAATGACTTATGTTTTTTCCTTTGATGCCTGCCGCTACATCAACTCCATAACCTGCGAATAGTTTTCCGTTGCTGGTATCTTTTTGAAAGGAACTGCCGGTATGGATATCGATGTCAATTCCTGTTTTATCAGGTTGCCGGGTGATGATATTGATAGCGCCATTCAGTGCATTGACTCCATAGATACGTGCTGCTGCGCCTTTCAATATTTCTATGCGTTCTATAGCAAGCATACTCACTGGCAGGTTCATCATGTTATGGCCCGTTTGCGGATCGGTTATTTTTACCCCGTTTAATAGCAACAGTGTTTCATCAAAAGTACCACCATCAATACTAATGTCGGCCTGCACACCACGTGGCCCACGCTGTCTGACATCTATTCCTGCAACGTATTGCAATAATTCACCTACGGAATTTACGGGCAATGCCCTGATCGTTTGTTTGTCAATGATGGTAATATTTCTGTTTTGTTTGGAGAATGGAATTTGAAGCCGGGACCATTGAATAGTGATTTCATTTAGAGTCCTAACTGTGTCATTTGTGTGGCGATTCGGATCGGAAGTTTGAGCGCTGGTAGTATTTGAAATAAGGGTAAAAACGAAGAGTACGGCCGTAAATTTCATCAGCATACGTTGCAAGTATTTTTTTTGTGAGAGGTAAAAGTATGAAAAACAGAATGCGGTAATGATAAATCCAGCGTGGTGAATTTGGTAGGGGATGGTTTCTAAGAAGCGTAACCCGGCATTTCAAATATAACAGAACAAGATTACCGGAATTCCAAATTCCCATTCTCGCAATAAATTTTATTGCCGGTAGCGGGCAGTTATTTTGTGCCATAGCTTTTTGATCTTTTGTACTTTTTTGAAAAAACAGCTGATCATTATTTGCATTAAGGCATCATTTTTGCCATATTCAGTATTGTCTCCGACAAAAAAGTCAGATTCCTGATGTTTCAAATCTTAATCAATTAAAAAATAACCAATGATGAAAACTCACTCCTTCAAATGGTTGTCCGGCGTATTGGCCGCCTTTCTGGTACTTGCAGGCATTTCATGTAATAAATCTGATGTACAAACAGATGACATAGGGCCTAACCAAAATAAAATAAGTGTTTACCTTACAGATGGCCCGGGGTACTTCGATAGTGTTTTTGTGAATATACAGGGGATAGCAGTTAAAATAGACACAACTCAAAAATGGTGGGATCACAACAATTCCCCTCATCATCAAAGAGGCAACTGCGGCAACCAGGATCAAAGAGACCAGGGAGCATTCTGGGATACGCTTAAGGTGACGCCAGGCATCCATAATTTATTAGATTTTGCTAACGGCGCGGATATCTTGCTGTCAAGTTCAGTTATTCCAAAAGGACGGATCATGGCATTTAAAATAACTCTGGGCAGCACCGGAAACAGGTTGTCTAAGAATGGCGTTTCATACCCACTAAATTTGATGGCGGGGTGGAATACAGTATATGTCCGTGTTTATGGAGATAATTTCCAATCTGTAGCATCAAATCATTACAAGATTTGGATTGACTTTGATGCCGGCCGCTCTATTGTTCGTGTTCACGATGGGCTTTTCTACTTGCGCCCGTTTCTTCGTGCCTTTGCTGTTAGCAATACCGGGGCTATAACAGGAACGGTTAAACCAAAAGAAGCATATCCTGTAATAAGTGTGTATAATGATAAAGATACCTTGTATGCTATACCCCGGAGAGACGGTATGTACATGGTGAAAGGGCTTCAGGAAGGAAGTTACAGTGTATTCATTAATCCTTCAAATGGCTATAAGGACACCACTATCACCAATGTGCCGGTGGTAGCAGGTAAAACGTCACAGGCAGGGGTTGTTACGTTGCACAAATAAATTAAGATATAATCTATCTCTTTTTGGTGCAGGCTTTTCTACTTTGGTTAATGAAAAGCCTGCTTTTTTGTTAGGTGAGTCATTCAATTTCTTTTGCCCGGAAATCTACCCTTTAGTAAGGTTTACATTATCTTCCGGCACTGTGATACAAAGTGCCTGCAAGTAAATTAGTTCATGATGTACTATGAATTTGTTACCACTCAATCAGCATCTCATTTTGATTCATGCCTTGGCCCCCGATTATGTTTATTCTTGGCCGGGGCAAGAGGATAAAGTCTATGAAATTAGGATTTGGTTCCAATGCAGAAAGTAGCAGGATTGTGTCAAAGTGGTATGTCTCCGGAATTGTTGAATTTTTGAATTGGGTTTCTCTTGCAGTCAGAAATTTGCAGTGCACCAATATAAATACCATATCATTTGTGAAAGAGGAATGCACTATTGCCTTTGTCTTTTCGTGCAAAGCTCTGGATTTAACCTGGATAGCTTTGATTCAAAAGACCCCGCCTGAAAACAGGGCAGCAGATTTTTCAAGTTGATGAAACTTGAAAAATCTTATATCATTCAAGACTATATCACAGTCGAATCAGAATGACAGCAACATTTTGGCTTATGAACTTCGATGATAAAAAACCTTGAGGGATTTTAAAACCCTTCAAGGTTTGAATTTCTCAAAAAAAGCCCCACCCCTCCCCACAAAGAGATGAGGCATTATTCCCTATTCCTTTATAAAACTCACGACACCATGATCTTTATTGCTGATCAACTCAGCTATGTAAATTCCTTGTGCGATATTTCTTGTGGGCAATTTGATTTCATTGAGTCCTTTGATCACTGACACCTGCCGGGTCAACTGTACCCTGCCCAACTGATCAACAACTCTGATGATCGCAGTTGCGTTTTCTGTACTCATGTAATGCAATACCGCTTCATCCTTCACAGGGTTGTAGAGCAGCGTCAAGGCATTGCCGTTGCCGGAGATATTGACATGACGCACATCACTCAGGAGTTGATGACCGTCTTTGTCCACCTGCAATAGGCGGTAATACACTTTCCTTCCGGCAAGGCTGCTCACCGATTTGTCCACATAGCTGTAACTCTTAGTAGTATTGCTGTTGCCTGCGGCTGCTACTTTGCCTATCGTTTCAAAGTGGGTACCATCGGGGCTTCGTTGAATTTCGAACCTGTCTGAATTTGTTTCAGAAGCAGTAGTCCAACTCAATAAAACATTATTTCGAACAGCGGCTGCAGTGAAGTTGATGAAGCGCACAGGTACCGGTCCCATTTGGTAGAAGCCAAGGCCACCACCACTGAAACTACTGACCATGAATTCTGCCTGTCCAATTCCATTACCTAAATCAGTATATACCCAATTGGTTAGAGAAGGAGTAGCGCCGTGCTGATAGAATTGCACTGATGTAGCGCCTGCCCAGTTGGAAGAAGGATCGGCGTTGCCATCCGGCAAATGATAGGCGGTCAACTGGCCAGGAGTAGCGGGAGTGCCAAGGCTGCCATTGATATCATTCAAATCACCGGTGTGGAAATAGAACCTGATGTTTACAGGCGTAACCGGTTGCTTTGCGGCAGTGATATCCCAGTAACGATACATACTGAAGTAATGGTTGCCACTTCCTACCAACGGGCTTTGTACATCGATCCCCTGTCCGCTTCCTGCTCCGGTTATGGATACAAGGCTGACCATGAATTGATCCCCACCGCTCATCCCAACGGTACCAATGTCATTTCCATTCTTTTTGATAGACATGATCATGTCATCATCGCTATAATCATCCGGTGTACCATG
>JBDHYH010000138.1:0-9708 GCA_039811325.1 Chitinophagaceae bacterium
TGGATACACAATTTGTCATTCGTGGTGGCAACCGCCTCGGCATTTACTTTTTGGAAAACGGTGCCTCCGCACGGCCATCGCAGGTAGTGTATGATCGTAAGGGGTCATCAATTTCTGAAACAGCTGTTTCAGAATTCGATTTTGATAAAATACTGGATGGGGCAGACTGGTTTCACGCATCAGGTATTACACCTGCATTGAGCGATAAAGCATACCTGCTCACCGAAGCTGCATTGAAAGCTGCAAGAGCGAAAGGTATTCCTACGAGTATCGATCTCAACTTCAGAAAGAAATTATGGACAGAAGAGCAGGCCAGGGAAGCATTGACAAAACTCTGTCAGTATGTAGATGTCTGCATAGGATGTACAGGCCATTTTGAACATTCAGATTCGATATTAGGTTTCAAAAGCAAGAGTGTAAGAAGTTCAAATAGTGATCTGAACATAGAAGGACACCGGGAAGTATTCGAAAAGTTGAAAGAGGAATTTGGTTTTAGATATATGACCACAACATTGAGAGTGAGTCACAGTGCTTCTGATAATGATTGCAGTGCGCTGGCGTATGATGGAAAAGATTTTTATCATACCAGGCAGTACCAGGCACGCATAGTGGACAGGGTAGGTACAGGCGATGCCTTTGCAGCAGGATTTATCTTTGGATTGGTGAGCGGAATGCCATGGCAGGATGCGGCAGAATTTGGAACAGCGGCATTGGTGCTGAAACACACGATGCCGGGAGATATGAATCATGCTACGAAAGAAGAAGTGCTGACGTTAATGAAAGGAGATACGTTTGGAAGGGTAGTGAGGTGATGGAAAAGTTCTTCCGCCGTCTGGTCTCTGACCAACGGCAAAAAAGAGATGCTAAATATCCTAAAAGTTTGAATTTTGAAAATCTGGAAAAGTAATAGATGTCGTTGGTCGGAGACCAGACGACGGTTAAAGTCTAAATATTTACAATGAGCAAAAAATCAGAAATAATAAATCTTATCGGAGAACAAAAAGCCCTTCTATTATTTCTATGAAGATGTGTTGGGAAGGGTGTTGAGGTGATGGGAAACTTTTTCAAAATTTGAAACTTTGGAAAAGTTCATCGGTAAAGTTTAAATATTCACCATGAACAAGAAATCAGAAATATTAAGTCTTATCAAAGAACAAAGAGTACTTCCACTTTATTTTCATGAAGATGAAATAGTGAGTATTGAAGTGCTAAAAGCATTGTACAAAGCGGGCATCCGCACTGTAGAATATACCAACCGTGGCGCTACGGCATTGCAGAATTTTATTGCCATGAAAAAAGTTTGCGATAGCGAACTGGAAGGTATGCAACTCGGTATCGGAACGATCAAGAATAAAGAATCAGCAAAGAGTTTTATTGAGGCAGGCGCTGATTACATCATTTGTCCGGGATTGGTAGATGAAGTATTAGAGGTAACAAAACAACATGAATTACTCTGCATTCCGGGATGTATGACACCAACTGAAATCATCAGGGCAGAAAATTCAGGAATCAAATTAGTCAAATTATTTCCGGGAAATATTTTGGGGCCATCGTTTATGTCAGCTATTAAAACGCTATTTCCAAACATGTTATTCATGCCAACGGGAGGAGTGGATTTGGATAAAAAGAATATGGAATCATGGTTCAGTGCCGGTGTTTGTGCTGTCGGGATGGGCAGCAAATTGATCAGCAGTAAATTGCTGGCAGAAAGAGATTATTCTCAAATCCAGGACTTGACAAAGAAGGCGATGGGCATAGTTGGCCTGTTGCAGTAAAGGTTGTCCGTCTTTGGATTACCGTGACTTCATGATATACATATTTAGCTACAGGCAAACAATTTCTACCTTTATTACCCGGTCATGCTTCTATCTAAATTCTACAAAATGAACAAACTTATTTTCTTACCATTTTTATTGCTTGTGGGTTGTGCAAGTGCACAAAAGCATACGATTGAAAAACTCTGGGAAACTGACGCGATCATAGCTGTTCCCGAATCGGTTTTGCCGGATGTGAAGCATAATGTGTTGTTCGTTTCCCTGGTAGATGGTGCACCCTGGGAGGCAGATGGAAAGGGTGGTGTGGGAAAATTGAGTATGGATGGAAAAGTCTATGATTCTGTTTTTGTCACGGGATTGAATGCTCCAAAAGGATTGGCAAAGTTTGGCGACAAGCTCTATGTAGCCGATATTTCAGAGGTGGTAGTTATTGATTCAAAGAGTGGTAAAATTGAAAATAGAATTTCAGTTCCCGGCGCATCAGGACTGAATGATGTAACTGTTGATGACAAGGGAATCGTTTATGTGTCAGATACAAGAACAGGAAATGTATGGCAAATCCAAAATGAAAAGCCCGCACTTTACCTGGAGCATCTTACAGGTGTTAATGGGCTGAAGGCTATCGGACAGGATTTATTTATTGGAGCAGGTAAGAATTTTGTTATGGCAGATAAAAACAAGAAGATTACAACCATAGCTGAACTACCACAGCCAATAGACGGATTAGAACCGGTTGGCAATGGCGACTTCATTCTCAGTTCCTGGATAGGTTTCATATATTATGTGACCAAGTCCGGAAGGGTAGAAACACTATTGGATTCAACAAATGAAAAAATGAACACAGCCGATATTGGGTATGATCCATCAAAACGCATCATTTATGTGCCTGCCTTCTTTGCAAAAAAAGTGGTGGCATTTCATCTGAACTGAATCTGACGATTTGAATTTAGGATGATGGAAGGTTGATGGGCTATTTAGCGAGTACCATTATTGGTAGCCATTGATATTTCTTTTCTTTATTGTTTTATCAATTGCTTCGAAATATTAACCTTATCGCCCCTTAAATTCAGATGATAAAACCCGGGCTGAAGTACTGCAGAAATTTCTAATTTTTTATATGCAGCCCCACCTGTATGATCAAATATATAGTGCAAGACCGGCTGTCCAAGTTTATTATTCAGAACGATCCGGTATCTGCCTTTCGGAATATCGATCTGCATCAGGATGGTATTACTATTTATTGGATTTGGAAATAAGTTGAAGATATATTCTTTAGCGCTTTCGGCATTCACTTTAATGACTGTGCTATATGATATTTGATTAGGTTCAATTATTATCAGCCTGTAAAAGTTTGCACCAGTAAACGGATCAGGATCGAACCACTGATAATTGATTGGAATATTGCCGGCGCTTTTTGAAGGGACTATCCCTACCTTTTTGAACTGCTGACCATCGGCTGATTTCTCTATTTCGTACCTGTCTATCCCACTTTCCTGCTGGGTTGTCCATTCAATAAGAATTCCGCGATCTTTATACCGGGCCTTCATTTCTGAAATTGAAACAGGTAGCATAGAAAGATCCATTTGAAATACAGATGCTTTGTTGTCATTGCTCCCGGTGGTAATGATAGTTTCGGCAACACCATCACCATTCAAATCTCCAATGACTGTAGAAACGGGAGCATTGCCTGTTGTAAAGTCGATCTTTGGGTCAAGTGATGAAGAATTGATACTTCCTGAAGTAGCTGTATTATTGAAAACCGAAATACTATTTGCGTTGAAATTGGAAACCACCACATCAAGTTTGCCATCTCCGTTCACATCATCAAGTGCTACAGATCGTGGTCCCAGGCCCGTTGTGAAATCTACTTTTGCTGCAAATGACGATGCATCTATTGCACCAGGAGTTGCTGTGTTTCTCAGCACCGACATCGTAGTACTTAAAGCATCGGAATTAGCAACAACCATGTCTGCTTTGCCATCTTTATCAATATCTCCAAGTGCTACCGAGCGAGGCATGGCGCCTACGGTGAAGTTAACTCTGGCAGCAAAAGATGTAGCGTCTATCACACCGGGAGTAGAAGTGTTTCTATATACGGAAACTGAATTCACTCCCAATGCTGCGTTGGTGACAATGATGTCACGTTTTCCATCTCCATCTACATCTCCAATTGCGATCCATGACGGAGTACCTGAATGAGCATAGTCAACTTTAGAAGCAAAGGACATGGCACCTGCACTTGAAGTATTGCGTAATACAGATATTGTGTTTACTGCATTGGCTCCTATTAATTCCGGCCTGCCATCACCATCCATATCAGCTATTTCAATGGCAGCTGTACCTCCAAAGAGTGGCGTCAGATCTACCAGGGCTGCAAATGAACCTGCATCTATTACACCAGTAGTAGCCGTGTTTACTTTTACAGCAATTCTTCCATTATAAATCATTGCAAGATCAGGCTTGCCATCTCCATTCAAATCACCAGCCTTTACAATTTCTGTAAAAGTTCCTACCGCAAAATCCAATTTTGCAGCAAATGATGAAGTTCCTATATTTCCTGAAGAAGAAGTATTTCGCAGGACTGAAATGGTACCGGCAGAACCATTGGCAATGATTAATTCCGATTTGCCATCTCCATCGATATCGGCAATAACCACATTACGTGGAAGGCTTCCGGTTGTAAAGTCAACTCTCTGAAAATAGAAATTAGAGGGTAACCCTGTACCGGAATAATTAAAGGTTGTAATAAATGGTTTTGAAGAGTATCCTGTCAGGTGCGTAACAATATCAAGTACCGAAATAGAATGATAGGTTGCGCCTGGTGGTACAGTTACAGTCAGACTCGTTGTATTTGCTGCTGAAACCGACGCTTTTACTGCACCAAAGAATACGATATTGTTTCCTGGTGTAGTATTGAACCCTGTTCCGCTAATGATAACTGAGGTACCGGCCGGTCCATTCTCAGGGGAGAAAGAATTAATTTTTGGTTGTGCT
The DNA here is from genome assembly GCA_039811325.1 of Chitinophagaceae bacterium. GTDB lineage: Bacteria > Bacteroidota > Bacteroidia > Chitinophagales > Chitinophagaceae > Ginsengibacter. Next base: position 4,770 of record JBDHYH010000138.1, read on the forward strand.
GTTGATTCAATAGTGATGATTATTGCAAGGAGCCCTATTGATTTGCAGAATATTTTTGCTTGCATAAAACTAAGTTTAAGAACATAATGGATTGTTTAATATTACCACGTGAATCAGGGAAATTGTAATTCAAAGGATCATTGTTGGGGTCATTAAAAAATTACGCCTTAAAAGCTTTGCTTTCTTATCTCGAATCATAAACTTAAGGGATTGCTTCAGCCAAAACAATAGAACAAAAGTTATTTGAAAATGATTCGATGGATTTCCGAAAAATGAAATTATTAATGTACTATTCCCGGCAGGAAGCTGACTACGGCAGTACTAAGAGTTATTTTACAATTGTTCTCTAACAGTAATAAACTCCTAATCTTTCGGTTTGTAAAAGATGATTCCGAATTTCTTGTTTACATAAGCAGCTTCATTGGATGTAACCGCCTTCAGCAAATCGATTGCCAGCCCCTTAGCCACCAATCCGGTCAAGCTTGAGTATCGTCTTTTGCCTATTCCTGTTTCTGTAAATCATCTGATTTCTTGTGCCATATTAATTTTAGATTTTTCCCGTCTTTGTTTTATTGTATTTCGCAAACGCCTTTCCGGCACCAACCTGCAGATTGTCTTACAGGGAATTTCTCTTGTCAACAAAGGAGATTTTCTGCAAACCGCTGGTACGGTGAAGTTTACCGGTGTTACGAATAATTCTGTTTCGGGTTGTGGCCAAAATAATAATAATGGACCGTTGGCCGGTGGTACCTATTTCAAAAAGAATAGGTTTATAAAGATTGATGTAGTCCGAATTTCTCCCATTTATTCTATTAACTCTATCTAAAAACCTGGTGTTTATGTGATGCGCACTCTGAAAAGAGGCACATAGCTTTGGGAAGTATCCAATTCTTCAGCTGCAGCCACAAAATCCAAAACTCATGAAAAACCGTATTGGGAGACTACGTCATTAGAAAAAACAATCATTAATTTGTTGTTACAGACTTTGGTCAGATACATCACTACTTTGGATTCAGGAAGTTTTTTTTCAAAGAAGAATAGTAAGGAACGGAAATTAAAACTCGCAATGAGGCGGTAAGGCTGGAACGTCTTATGTTTTAAAATCTGTCTAAAGATTATCAGGTCATTATTTCACACGGATCGAAACCTTCTCACTCATCTCTCCTTCCTTGTTTGCATTATTCACTGTAGCCAACTGGTAAAAATATAATTTGCCTTTGGCTACATTCTTATCTGTAAACCCATCCGTCTCTGTAACCGTTGCAATCAGCTTTGCCGCCACGCCGGGTTCGGACCTGTAAATCTTTACAGCATTGATATCACCTGCAATTTGTCCCCAGGTGATATAAACTTCATTGCCGGCCTGGCTCAGCGTAATGCCCGCTGGTGGCCCGGGGAGTTCTTTGGTGATTGCCGGTATCTTAATCATTGCTCTTTCACTTTCATTACCTGTAATATCATAGGCACACACTGCATATTCATATTCGATACCTGCATTTATTGTTGAGTCAATATAAAAATTACGACCGGGTTGCAAACTATCATTTGCCATTCTTACAAGACCGGCATTGCCTGCCTTCCTGAAAATTTTATATCCGAGCAAATCACTCTCCCATTTTCTCATATCATCCCAAATGATGGTAATTTTTCCATCACTGCTTCTAAACCTGAGATTCATGGGCGCTGTAACAGATTTCCTGATACCCGGATTGGCACTTACCGTATCGGATGGATTGCTCAGTTGATTATTGTCATTGACGGTGCGAACGATATATTCATACGCTTCGCCGGATTGTAACTGACGGGATGTATCCGTGAAAGAATAAACTTCCTGGCCTGCTGTTATCAATGGGCTCACCTGTGTGAATGCCTCTGAAAAATTATTTCTCCGGTAAACATAAAATCCTTTAGCGAAAGGCTCCCCGCTTTTCCAATACACTATTATTCCGTTGGCAGCGGTTGTGGCATCAATTTCACCAGGAGCTTCCGGTTTTGCTTTATCGTTTGTATAAGTAGCAAATATTTTTGCGGTGGGTATAGGATCATTATCAGCACTCAGCAACAGCAGGTAATAAAAATAATTTTCACCTGACACAGGAAGGATGTCTGTGAACACAGTATCCGTCACCGGCACCGTAGCAATTCTCTTATATCCGGAATCATAGTTGGTACTTCTCATCACAGAAATTCCATTCAGGTATCTTTTGTTGTCAAAGTGCCATGAAAGTTTTACTTCATGATTGCTGCCGGTATTCACTGCTTTGAAATCGGAAACCGGCGGTGCATAATAATCCTGCACATTGCTTCCGCTGGCATAACCTTGCCGCTCACCTTCATTGCCATAAGCATCTACCGCTGCAATTTCATATTCATACCATGCAGGATGGGTGCCAATGGTATCAATAGCGAGTAATATCAAATTGTCCTTTTGATTATAAAGCCCTTTTTCAATTTGAATCTTTGCATATTCATCCTTTCCGAATACAGTACGGTAAACATTGAAGTGTGCCATTTTCAAAGGATCCTTTACGCTCCAGTTCAACTCCAATTTTCCGGAGGCATACTTACTGTTTACAAACTTTATGGATGGTAGTTCTCCTCTCCTGAATTTATCGGAAGCATTACTTTCCCGGGTAGATACTGTCTTGCCATCACCGGAAATCAAACTTATCCTGTAAACATAATTCTCTCCTTTTTCTGCTGTTGCATCAAAATACGCCGTACCTGCGAGCAAATGCATAACCGGAAGATTGTCGCTGAACAGGCTATCTGTCTTCCCATATTTTTGAATGCTTTGCCAGAGACGGGTGATTGTTTTATCGTTAATAGGATCCAGTTTGTCAAAATATTTTCCAAACGACAATTGCCTGTTCTTCATTTCCGTTTCAGAAGCAGGCGCTGTAACATCACTTAGTTTTTCAAATCGCTTGTTATCGCCTTTGCTCCGCTCTACTTTGTAGTGCATATTTCTTGGAACCGTTGTACCAAGGTAAACCCATACTCCCTGCGACACAGGCACAGCCACCGGCACATCTCCTGCACCATTATCCTGTGCAAAGACACAACAAGTGATGAAACTGAAGAAAGACCATAAAACAAGAATGCGTTTCATTATCAAAAATTTTATTCTGAATAATTTTTTCTTCTGTTTAAATTGAGAAATCAGAATATTGACTTTATCAATCAACCATTCACTCCGCCCTGGCGGACACCATTCTCAATTCACCATTCACCATTAACAATTAACAACTCACCAATTCCCTCCCATCACTGCCTGTCCGCTGCAATTGCCAAACCCAAATGACATATCAGTATTTCCATTTGAATCTAATAATAAATTCAATTGGATTCCCTGGCTTACACTAATACCGCCACAACCTGTACAACAAATACCATCACTCCAGCAAGGTGTAGGGAAGCATTGCTGAATACTTCCTCCAATGGTAAAACTGCCACAGCCATTCAATGAAAATGCTCCCGTGGCTGTTGAATACTTACCTTTTAATCCCAACTCCGCTCTTGCTTCAGCACCAAACTTGGTGCAGGTAATAGAAGCACCTTTTAGGTAAGCATGAGCAAAAACCATCGCACCAATCCCATATTCATTTCCCGCTGAACCAAAGTCCATCCACACCCTTGCATCCAATCCGGCCTGTGCTCCGAATGAAGCGCTGATCACTCCAAGATCGATACTGTAATTCGGGATATTGAGTACAGGCAATTCTTTCATACCCGTAAAGAAAAATCCGGATATGCCATTTTGAAAACTGGGTGGTACATGTTTATCATAAGCATATTGCATCAGTGTGCCAGACACATCTCCGGGCATGCTGTTGTAATCGCCAATCAATAATCCTGATGAAATAGCACCAAGGCCCGGCATTTGCACTTTTCCGCCTGCAAGGAAATACCAACCACCGGGATCTACGAGCAGATTGGCTGTACCTGAAATAGCCATTGGGCCAATTTGCTTATCCAATTGCAGATTGCCCGTGAACCGGCTATTGGCAATGTCGTAGGCAAGACCGATGTTTCCAAAACCTGATGGGATATTATTGACTTCTACTTTTTCATTGCTCGCATTGATAGAGCCAGTCACAACAAATGTTTTTCTCGTATCTCCCTTCATCCCTTTGAAACCCTGCATCTCTCCACTGAAAGTAAAATTCTTCCACATGTTTGTGCTCATGTCGGCTTCCATTTTTCCTTTGATATTAGCAAGGCTGGTATTGCCACTTCCTAAAGGCAGTTTTTGATTTTCAGGATCTACCTGTATCCAGGCTGCAGTAGTTGTTTTGTTCAGTACACCCTTCAGCACGATACCTTCTTTATCCCGGATGGTTCCGAGTGCTGTGAATTTACCTTCAGTGAGATTTTGCGGATGTTCATTGAATTGTACATTAGCAAAGAAGTCCACATCACCCGGGCCTTTCAACGATACATTCAATGGATACAACATCAGTTTTATCTTTCCACTTTCTTTGGTAAACTGAATGACACCGCTTGTTTCCTGCAATTGCGGAATGCTTAAATCAATGCCACAGGTCATGTTCACATAATCTGCACCGCTTATAAATGAAAGCGGTTTTACTTTCATTACGTTATAGAATATGGTTGAATTAGGCTGATTTCCCGGATTAAGAATTTGCTCACCATTGCTTACAAGGGAAAGATTCTGGAATTTCATTGCATCGCCGGTTTTCATTCCTGGCAATGACTTAATAATAACACCCGGATTTCCATTTTCTCCAATCAGTCGAAGTTCATAGTGAGCTTTCTGGTCTGAACCAATACTTTTGTTATATCCGAACTGAGGATTCGTTGCCGTTACATTGATAGGAATTACTCCTCCAAATGTCAGGTTATTGACATCATAATTTCCAATATCAATATGATCTGGTTGTAGAGCAATATCCGATAAAGGCACATCAATGCTTCC
>JBDHYH010000139.1:0-9562 GCA_039811325.1 Chitinophagaceae bacterium
CTCGGAGGTTTGTCGTATGCCTATTCGACATTTGACCCGATCATAGTTGCGGTAGGGCACGACACACAAATGATGTCTATTGCCTATGCACCGGCTGTGCTCGGTGGATTACTTTTGCTATTCAGAAAAAAATATTGGATCGGATTTGCTGTTACTACTGTCTTTGCGGCGCTGATGCTGATGCAGAATCACGTACAGGTGGTTTATTACACCATGATCATTGCAGGCATCATGTTCCTTGCATTTTTATTCAAGAGTATCAAAGAAAAGCAACCGGCCGTTGCCATCAAAGCAGGTGTACTCGGATTAGTAGCCGGCATCATCGGCCTTGCATGCACTGCTGTTACCATGCTTCCAACGTATGATTATGCTAAAGAAAGTATGCGTGGCGGCAGATCTGAATTGACATTGGGCGATTCTACTGTAAAGACAAAAGGCGGATTAGACAAAGACTACGCATTCAGGTACAGCCTTGGGTTTGGAGAGACATTCACTTTTATGGTGCCGGCATTGTATGGTGGCAGTAATGGTGGTGATGAATTTTCCGGTGAAACAAAATTCGTCAACCAATTCTCTTCATTGGGTGTCCCAGAAGAACAAGCGTTACAATACGAAAACTCATTCTCTTATTGGGGCGAACAGCCGGGCACGTCCGGGCCTGTGTATCTCGGCGCTATCATTTGCCTGTTGTTCATCTTTGGTGTTGTATATCTGAAAGGCTGGGTAAAGTGGTGGCTGGTCATTGCATCGGCTATCGGCATTATCCTCGCTTATGGATCACACTTCAGCAGTGTCAATTATTTCCTCTTTGACTACCTTCCTTTCTACAATAAATTCCGCGCACCTACGATGGCGCTCGTAATACCACAATTGTGTTTTCCATTACTCGGAGTATTGGCAGTGAGCAAACTCAGCCGCCACCTCGATGATGCTGAAGTGTTGAAGAAATTAAAATTAACAGGAATCATCGCAGGTGTCCTGATCGTATTGATGGGAATGTTTTACCTGTCGGCTTCCTTTGCCGGGCCAAATGATTCGCAACTAAAGCAGAATTTTCAACGCATGATGCTGCAGCAGGTGCCACAGGGGCAGCAGCCACCGGCGCAATTGCAACAACAGGCGGAGCAAATGAGCAGTTCATTAATCTCAGGATTGCAGGCCGACCGTAAATCACACATGGGTGGCGACCTTGTACGAACTTTGATACTGATGGCACTCGCATGGGGCTTGTTGTATCTTTTTGCCAGGAGAAAATTGTCCGGCAATTTGGTTTTCGGAGGGCTGATTGTATTATCAGGATTCGATCTTCTCGGCATCGCTTCGCGCTATCTCAATAACAGTAAGTTTGTTGAAGACAGTGAATTTGAATCGGCATTTACCCCTACGCAAGCAGACCTTCAGATATTGAAAGACCCTGATCATGCAAACTTCAGAGTGTTTAACCAGACGGTTGATCCCTTTAATGATGCGACTACCTCCTATCATCACAATTCTGTGGGAGGATACCATCCAGCGAAACTGGATTTATACAACGACATTATTTTGTACCAACTAAGCAAAGGAAATATGGAAGTATTCGACATGTTGAATACAAAATATTTTATTGTTCCTGATCAGCAAACAGGAAAACCGGTTGCACAACTCAATCCGAATGCGTTCGGCAACGTATGGTTCGTAAAAGGCATCAAGTGGGTGCCGGATGCCAATGGAGAAATGCAGGCATTAGATCATACTGACCTCCGTGATACAGCAGTGATAGAAACCAAATACAAAGACCAGGTGAAGCAACAGCCTCAAACAGATTCGGCAGCAACCATCAAGTTGATTCAAAACCTGAATGACAAAATTGATTACAATTATCAAAGTAATTCTCCTCAGGTAGCTGTATTCAGCGAAGTGTATTACCCGCGCGGATGGAACGCATACATTGATGGAAAGAAATCAGATTACTTCAGGACGAATTATGTGTTGAGAGGAATGTATTTGCCGGCAGGTAATCATAAGATAGAATTCAGGTTCGAGCCGGAGTCTTATACTATTGGCAGAATGACCTCAATTATTGCAAGCCTTTTGGCAATATTGATCATCATTGCATCCATTTACTTCTTTGTAAAACGAAAAGATGAAAATCATTCATTCGCACTTGATGATTTACAATAGCTTTGAAACAAACCAATCATCGTGACCTACGCAGAGGCACTTCGAAAAAGAAAATTTGAAACCGCTCTCGCAAAGCCAATTGTGTTGCTGGGTATGCTGTTGTCGAAATTATTCCGGCCTAAAGGGAACCATCAGCTTTTTATTTTTTCACCATCAGGAGATATCGGAGGGGCTAACCTGAACAATGCAGACATAGCAAAATTGTTTCCGGAATTACATCCCATTGTTATTTTCAGCAAGCAGCCAAAAAACAACCTGTTTCGGCACTATTACGACTCACCGGATGTTGCTGTTTGGGATATTCATAGCAAGATCGATCACAAATGGTATCACTTTGTAAATATTTTTTATCGTGGTGTGATAGCACAATGGATCAATACAACACACGGAGCCGTTGTGATTGGTGGAGAAAGCCTCTACTTTCATAAAGTATTGCCCTGGCTGAACATCAACATCCGTACTATTGAACTTTCCCATCTGGATACCTGGTTCGATTATACACAGCAATTTGTAAATGACATAGACGTGCGGGTTTTCAGTACTCAAAGATTGCTGAAAGACGCCGAAGCGTTTTATGACAGGCAACACATAGATGGGGCCTTGAAATCAAGAATGGTATTTATTGACAACATGATACCTGATATTGGCCAACCAGTAATCAATGATCACCCTAAACTGGAAGTAATTTTCATAGGCCGTAGTGCTCCACAAAAAAGAGTTCATCTAATCGCTACGATAGCGGAGCAAGCACACAATAAGAAATTACCCATTCATTTCTCCTTTGCAGGCGATGTGTCAGATATTATAGAAGCTGTAACACTGCCCTATTGTACATTCTATGGAAATGTGAGAGACCGCAAACAACTTGAAAGTATCCAGAAGTCTGCAGATGTATTGCTGCTAACCTCAGGCTTTGAGGGGCTACCGATGGCTGTGATGGAAATGATGGCGTTTGGAAAAGTGATTGTATCAACAGCAGTAAATGCAATACCTGATTATATCAAAGACGGTGTAAATGGATTTTTGATTCCCGATCATATGGATCCGTTCAAAATAGTAGATGATGCTGTACTCGCATTGACAATGCTGGCTTATGACAGGCAACTGCTGAAGGAAATGGGAATACGGAATAACGAGGAGGCAAAGGAAAGGTTTGGGAGAGAAAGATTTGCGGAGAAATGGGAGAAGTTGGTGAAGATGTAAAAAAGTCAACCCAATAATTACACTTTCCAAAGTTTATATTTGCTCAATTTATTAATTCAATACAGTGTATGAGTGGTAATTTTTTATGGAAGGAAACGAGGAGATTGTTGTCTATCTATTACATGGAATTCCGTGGTTTTATATGGCGACTGCCTTTCAACAAGTCTAAAGTTTTTTCAATAAAAATATTCCCTGGTACTAAAATTAAATATCTAAGGAAGGGAGATATTGGCGAGCTACTTTATAAATATGAATTTCTGGTAGAGCGGCGGAAATCATTTGAATACCGCACATTGGAACTGTTTTCTTCAATGGTGCAACCTGGAAATGTAGTTTTAGACATTGGCGCCAACACCGGACTTTATTCCATTTTTCTGTCAAGGTTCATTGGACAACACGGAAAGATATTTGCATTTGAGCCGGATGCCGAAACATTTCAGACATTGTCTGACAATCTAAAGATCAATTCGTGCAATAATGTAACAACTTTTAATCTTGCATTATCTGATAAAGAATCCATAATAGAAATGGTTTCCGAATCAACAAATGATGCTCACTTAAAAACCGGTGATGCATTCAAATATATAAAGGAAGTTTCATCAAACGGCAACTCAGGTGACAAAACCATGAAGGCTCTAAGGCTTGATGATATCATGGAGATCAGAAATGGTGCAAGAATAGATTACCTGAAAGTTGATGTCGAAGGTGCCGAATTACTTGTATTCAAAGGAGCCGTTGAAACTCTCAAAAAGTTTAAGCCAACAATCATTTTCGAATTGAACGGTCAGCTTACAAGGCGTTTTAATTATAGGCCAATAGAAGTTTTGCTTTTACTAAATGAAATTGGATATGAATTAGAAGAATATGAAGGGCAACAATGGTTGGCCACACCACGGATTCAATAATATTTCCTGAACAGCATAACAAATCTACCTGTTCGTAAGGTAACTCAGTGTCATCAGCAGTTTTGAAAATACTCCATTGAAGAGTACCTTATGTGAAAACCTCTTTTGAAAAGAATACATTTTCAAAATCTTTCCGGGAACGGAAATACCATTTGCATATCCTCTCAGATCATCAGTTACCTGCATGCTTCGCAACAATCGCCACCATTGATCATAGTACCTGATTTTCTTCAGCCTTTCCGTACCATTTTGTAATAGATACTTTAAGTTTTCCGGAAATAAAAATCCTCTTAGGAATTTGGTGTCCTTGTTCAAGGTACTAATCCCCGAAGCAGCATATTCCGCTACCACAACCGGAATATATTTCGTTCTGAATTCGAATTCAACAAAACACCTGATATTAAATTCCCAATCTGAAAACAATCTATAGTTTAGATTATAGAGGCCTGCCTTTACGAAAACTTCTTTCCTGTAAAATATACTTTGATGACAAAGGTTACTAAACATTATCTTCTCTTTATTTGTAGGCCCGTCATAATTTCTTTTTAGCAAAACACTGTACACGTCACCATAGAGAATATCGATATCATCGTGACTATCTTCGAAAACATGCTCCAGCACTTTTTCATTCATAAAAAAATCATCAGAGCCCAAAAAGTACAGCCAATCACCATTTGCAAGGTTCACTCCCTTATTCATCGCATCATACACTCCGGAATCAGGTTCACTCACCATTCGAACTCCCCTGTCCAGGTATTCATTGACAATGCTGATCGTAGTATCTGTAGAATTTCCGTCTATGATAAGCAGTTCTTTTGAATCCAAAGTTTGAGACAGGAAACTCTCTATTGCTTTCCTGATGTGCTTGTCTGCATTAAATGTCGCGATAATGACCGATACTTTAGGATGCATGGCGTTTATTGACGGCTTATAAATTTCCTTATTTTAGAAAAACGGCGGTTGATGATTTTCTTAACCTTGCTTGCTATAGATATATCTTCAGTCACCACATTCACTGTTTTTGACCTGTGATGATCCAGCAACTGATCGTAAGGAGAATTAGTCATTGGCTTTGCTGAATAAAAATCCACCTGCCCAGTCTTGAATTGGCTAACACAGTTGCGCTCTCCCGCTTTGCGAAAATTCAGAACTTTGTAATGATTTCCGAACTGGGATGGTTGGCGGTACAATTCCAATCCATGACGGATAGCCAACAAAGAAAGTACGGCCTGGTCATGACGATGAAATTTATAACCGAAAAAATTCTTCTTTCCCATAACATTCGGCCGGTCTGTCAGGATTCTTGCATCAGTGCACCAGGAAAGCCATTCAGCAACAAATTTTCTTGAAGACTGATTGTTTCTGAACAGGCAAAAAGATGCATCTACATGTGGGCCATTCCAATACTTTTTTTCATCGCAATGCATCAGCACATAACAATCTCTTTTGATCAAATACCTGTTTCTTAAATATGCATTTCTAAAAAGCACAATACTTTTATCATTGCAAATTTCAAATAGAGGTGACAATTCCTGAATGATTTCTATCCCTGCATCAGAATAAATAATGATGTCGCCCTCTTCCGAGTTTTGCAATGCTTCATTAATCAGAAAAGGTTTCCATAGCCAATAACCTGCACCAACCTTTGCTTCTAATATTTGCTGATGAGTGTTATAAAATTCAGAATTTCTGATGTGAGACTCATCATAAGAGTAAACTTTGTCAATTCCGAATTTGACTGCAGATGCATTCAACCTTAACCTGGATTCCTCAAAATTTTTTCCCGAAAAATTGACAAGGATATTCATTTCTCAAGTTCGAAATTTGAAATGATGCCAACCGGATGTTTTTGCTCGTGCTGGCCTATCCATCCATTTATCTGGATCAGGAACACTTCTGCTATCTGGTATTGTTTATCATATTTACTCACAATATTCAGAAATGCTTTCTTCATTTTTCCATGAAGGTCGTCCCAGAAGATTATGAACTTATCAGCCAGTAAATTATATTTCACGAGCATCTCAAACTCAAACAGAATTGCCTCGTCTGAATGAAGTGCATCAGAAAATACAAGATTGTACTTTTTGCCATTTAATTTCTTCCAGCAGTTTTCGTCCCACACATCTCCTGCAAGGTATTCGATATTCTTTCTTTCAAAGTCGTATCTCTTCAGCGATGAGTTATTCTTCTTAATGCTCTTGGATGGAGTATCCCAGACTTCTTCTGAAATATAATTCAGTTTATCTGCCAGTATAGGATTGATCTCTTCAATATCAAACCCTGTGAAATGGCCTTGTGGCAATGACTTTATGATCTGGTAAAAATTTTTACCAACAGAAACACCTATCTCCAGATAATTGATGCTTTGAAAATGCTTTTGCGAAAGCCATACCATCAAATCCGTATAAGTAGGCTGTTGGTTGATGGGCTTATTAAGGTCGCCTTGAATAAAATCAGGCACCCCATACCGGAAGCAGGAATTTTGAAACGCTGATTCATCAATCCAGTTAGGTATTTCATTCAGGATGTTCCTGTTTTTTTCAATAATTAAATCAAATCCGGCGAGCGGTAAAGGAAATGTTTTCCTATAAGAGACATTTTTGCCAAAGAGTTTTGAAAATAAATTTGACATAGTCAGTTTTTAATATAAAGCCGTCCTGTATAATCTATTCGATTCAAAAATACCGGATGGTTACGTGAAGAAAAGAATTCATCCACTGCTTTCTTTGCGCCACTCCAATGCCCATAATCATCAATGATCATGATACCTCCCGGCACCAGTTTATCAAACAATGTTTCTAACTCATGCTTTGTGGATTCGTACCAGTCTGTGTCTAATCTGAGTAATGCAATTTTTCCGATAGACGGTTCTGGTAAAGTATCTTCAACCTTCCCCTTAAAATAATTAATATGGTCTTCAGGATATCCGGTAGCTTTCAGATTGCCTTTCACTTCATCAAGGGTAGAGTAACACCAGACATTGTTGCCTGCAAACTTATCTGCAAGTTGCAATTGAATCTTTGCCATGGTATGATCAACAGCGCTCTTATCAAAATCAGTAGGAGGAGGCATCCCCTCAAATGTATCGAACAAAAACAATTTGCGGTTGGTTTCGCCCAGGCTTACTAATTTCCTTGCTGCAAGAGCCATACTTCCACCGCGCCACACACCGCACTCTACAAAATCTCCCTCAATCCTGCTGCTTACCAAATAATCAATAGATCTGATCAATGTTACCAGCCTTTCATGGCTTGTCATCGTGATGGGAAGCACACTTTCAGCCATCGCTATTTCTTCCTTGCTAAAATCTGCAGGAAATTCTTCCTTGATACTTCCTCTTCCATTCATAATAGAAGCCTTTACTGAAGGCCTGATGAGGTTAACATTGAATACTTTGTTGATCCAGTTCATTGACAGGTTATGATGTTCGTTCGGGTATTACCCGATTCAATTAAATTTGCAGCAAAAATAGGATAGTGAAACTGAATGTTTGAAGCATTTCCTAAAAAACAAAAAGTACAATCTCTGATGCAATTATCCCCACTTACTGCCGTATCACCAATTGATGGCAGATACCATAACAAAACCAAATCATTATCATCCTACTTCTCCGAATATGCGTTGATCAAATACAGGCTGGCAGTTGAGGTACACTATTTTCTTTTCCTGGCAGAAAAGAATTTTTTCAGGCTATCGGCAAAAAATGTAAAGCAGGCGCTTTCGGTAATAGAAAAATTTTCATTAGAAGATGCAGAGCAAATAAAGGCTACTGAACAGATCACCAATCATGATGTGAAGGCAGTGGAATATTTTCTAAAGGACAAGTTGAAACAATTCGGATTGGAAAAAGTAGCTGAGTGGGTGCATTTCGGGCTTACCTCGCAGGACATCAACAATACAGCTAATCCAATGCTTTGGCGCGATGCTCTGAATGAGCAATACATCCCACAAATAAAAAGTCTTTCCACACGACTTAATGCTATGGCGGCTGAGTGGAAAAATGTACCCATGCTTGCCCGTACTCACGGTCAACCTGCCTCCCCTACCCGATTAGGAAAAGAAATAAAAGTGTTTGAAGAAAGGTTGAATCAGCAATTGGATTTGTTGCAAAGAATTCCACACACAGGAAAATTCGGCGGAGCCACCGGCAATTTCAATGCCCACCACGTGGCGTTCCCGAAAGCAAACTGGAAAAAATTCGGTGATCAGTTTCTGAAAGAAAAGCTGGGCCTGAAACGCCAGCAACACACTACCCAGATAGAACATTACGATATGCTGGCTGCGCACTTTGATGCTATCAGTCGTATCAACACGATTCTCATTGATTTCTGCCGCGATGTATGGACATACATCAGTATGGATTATTTCAAACAACAGATAAAGAAAAATGAAGTGGGCAGCAGCGCTATGCCTCATAAGGTGAATCCGATTGACTTCGAGAATGCAGAAGGAAACCTCGGAATTGCCAATGCAATATTCTCACATCTCTCAGCGAAACTACCGGTCTCCAGATTGCAAAGAGACCTTACAGATTCTACAGTTTTGAGAAACATCGGAGTGCCGATGGCACATACATTCATTGCGCTACAGTCAATAGAAAAAGGAGTTTCAAAATTGATATTGAACCAGGAAAAAATTGATGCTGACCTGGAGAATAATTGGGCCGTGGTAGCTGAGGCCATTCAAACCATTCTGAGACGAGAGCAATATCCGAATCCTTACGAAGCTTTGAAACAACTGACAAGAATCGGTTCTCAAATTTCCCGACAGGATTTTATAGTATTTATAGATTCTCTTTCAGTTTCAAACAAAATCAAGAAAGAGCTGAAATCTGTGACTCCAGACAATTATGTTGGTGTCGATTGAGTTCATAGGTCGAATGGCTAATCCCCGACTAAGTATTCAATTTAATATAGATTCATTCTGATTTTTTATAATAGGAATTTCTGGATTCAAAAACTTAGTTCGATAAAAGTTTTTGCCTATTATTGCAATGCTACTTTTGAAACTGTTACCAAAGAAATTGCAAAATGCGGCCTTGATACTTTCAGCATGAGCTAAATTTTGTTTGTCTTGATACCCGAAACTGCTAATGAAATACTTGCTATTATTTGTAATCCTGATTATTTCACAAAATTGCTTTTGCCAGGTAGATTTATCCAATGGTCTTATAGCATATTATCCGTTCAACGGCAATGCAAAGAATGTTGTTAGCGATAATTTTCACGGTACGCTAAACGGTTCCATTCAATTAACCAAGGATAGATTCGGAGTTGACAACAGTGCCTATCTAT
>JBDHYH010000140.1:0-9400 GCA_039811325.1 Chitinophagaceae bacterium
GGACGGCTTGTGTCTCTCCGTTCATATCGTTAACGTATTGAAGTGCAATTTTCATGTTCCAAATTTACGCTTTTTTGTCAATTAGCAGATTGCCTGGACGGTGTCGCACAACCTAATCATTTCTGCTAAAGTTCACTATTATATTTCCCAAGCGATGCCCTTGAAAACCACGTATTTAATTGCTTAGACAATAATGAGCAGATACCAACCTGCTGCTTCAAAATTATCGGCAATCTGTTGCGATTACATACTCCAAACTGAACATTCCGATTTGAAAAACGAAAAGAGATGCAATTCAATTTCAGAGATTCGGGCTTTTACAACAAGCTACCTGATCGGTTGTTTGTCAGTTAACAAAAATGCTTCACAAGTATTGCCTTCACTGAAAAATGCAATCACCATGTTTTTCGCATTTAATTCCACAGGATTATTGATCCTGTTATTGACTTATCTCGTTCCCATTGTTATCGGGTTAGTTCTTTTGCGGATTGTTATAAGAATAATTGTAAAAGAAGTAAGGCGAAAAGAGCCTGACAGTAGTTCTGCGCCATAGCAAATCTCCGCTCTGAACTCTGTGCCAGCGAGAGAGTATATCTCCGGTCTGACCGTTCGGTGCCGTCCGGAGAGTAGCCGTGTAGCCGTCGGTACCGGAAAGGTCAGACGGCGGTGAATTTTTCACAACCTGGCTGGTTAATAATAAGGTAATAAGGTAATTTATTCACATGTTTGATATGTGTACTAAGGTTTGAGGTCACCGAATAAATAAGGTTTCTGTATTCCTTCAACTGATTTTTCTCATTTATTTGCCGACTATTTTGAAAAAAAGGTTATTCAACCTTAGTACCATTACAATCAAGATGGAGCAATACCTTATTACCTTATTAAACTTTGTCAGGAAAAAAAGCAAGAGCGACAGCAATCAATTCACCTGCTACAAAAAATATTCACACCCACGATTCAGAATGAACGCACCGAGTCATTTCAACCAAAACAAACCAACATTCGCCGAATTTTTATATTCCATTCTATTCATAGGCAGGGTTAATAATCGTTAGAAATCAGTTAAGATAAGTGTACAAATAACAATTAAAGAGAAATACCTTCACATGATCATGTAACCTGGTAATGATTTTCTATTTATCCCTGCGTTATGACAGACTTTTGACGCTTGATGGTGAATGAAAAGGGAGAAATGGATGACCTTGCAGTTGCCTGATGGGTCAATGATTTCTAATGAAAATATTTCAACCATGAAATTCAGAATATTTTACGCACGCTTCATTTTTTTACTTACTGTTTTGTTCATAGGCTATACCGGTGCAAACGCACAGGGCGGCGACCAGATATTGGATGGTATCGGTGAAACAGGAATGGTAGCCCGGTATGTTTTTAATGGAGATGTCAAAGACTGGTCACGAAATACCTTGCATGGTACAATACATGGTACCAGTATCTCCTTTGTCAATGACAACCGGTTTGGAAAAGTTGTGTCGCTCTCAGGAGATAACAGCTCTTTTATTACCCTTCCGGCAGGTGCGCTGGCAGATCTTGAATCATTGAGCATTTCAGGATGGATATTTCTTCGTTCAAATCAATCCGGTCAGCACTTTTTTGATTTTGGAAAGGATGCTTCTACTCACTTTTTTGTGGCGCCTGCGGGAACGGGCAATGAGAAAGGATTCCAGGCTTCAATAACCTCCGGTAAGAAAAATGAAAAAGATGCCGTTTCTTCATCTATCGAATTAAATAAATGGATTCATCTTGCAATAGTTGTAGATATCCCTTCTAAAACGTTGACCACTTATGTTGACAGCAAGCAGGCAGGAACATCAAAGGATATTTCGTTGGAGTTGTCAGGTGTATTAGGTGAAAAAAACAACCAGCATCTTTATATCGGAAAATCGTTGACACCTGGAGATCCAAATCTCAATGCACTGCTGCATGATTTCAGAATTTATCGTGTACCACTCACCGGCAGGCAGGTAGCCCGGATTTACTACAGCGGACGCAGAGGCATCTATGAAGGCTCGGTAAATGTGCGCAAAGATGAAGATGAAGGTCTCCCTGAATTTTCTGAAAAAGAATCACAATTATACAATGCTTATCTGGTGAGTGTTTCTAACGTGAATGTAGAAACGAAAGTTGGAAATCTTCCCCGGTTGCCAAGTTATGTTCAAGGTACCTACAAAAATGGTTTTAACGGTCCGAAAGTACGCGTGCTGTGGCCATTTGATATTGACAATACTGCAGTGCACAAGCCTGGCCATTACACCATTACAGGCCGGGTAGCCGGTACTGATTTTAAACCGAAGGCATTTGTAACTGTAAATAACAAAGGCCAGTCGGCTACACCTGATTCAAAGCTGGAAGTGTTCAGGCTGAGCCAGGTTACTTTACAAAATGATGCAGACGGACACAAAACAAAATTCATTGAGAATCGTGATAAGTTCATCAATACACTGGCTCAAACTGATCCTAATTCTTTTCTCTACATGTTCAGGCATGCCTTTGGGCAACAACAGCCTGATGGAGCAAAGCCATTAGGCGTATGGGATAGCAAGGAAACCAAGTTGAGAGGACACGCTACAGGCCACTATCTTTCTGCAATTGCCCAGGCTTATGCAGGCACAGGATACGACAAGTCGCTGCATGAAAATTTTGCGCGGAAGATTGACTATATGGTGAATACGCTCTATGATTTATCACAACTATCGGGTAATGCAAAGGTAGCAGGAGGAGAATTTGTTTCTGATCCTACGGCTATTCCTTTTGGGCCGGGAAAATCAGCATATACCTCAGAACTAAGTGATGAAGGTATTCGTCATGATTACTGGAACTGGGGTAAGGGATTCATCAGCGCATATCCTCCTGATCAGTTTATCATGCTGGAACACGGAGCTAAGTATGGCAGCAGAAATAACCAGGTATGGGCGCCTTATTATACACTTCATAAAATCCTTGCGGGCCTGATGGATGTATATGAAGTAACCGGAAATAAAAAGGCTCTTGAAATAGTAACTAATATGGGTGATTGGGTGTATGCTCGCCTGAGTAAGTTGCCGGAAGATACACTCATCAAAATGTGGAATACCTACATTGCCGGTGAATATGGCGGTATGAATGATGCGATGGCAAGACTCTACCTGATCACAAACAATTCGAAGTACCTGAAGACGGCACAATTGTTTGACAATGTAAGAGTGTTCTTCGGTGATACTGCTCATACAGGCGGACTTGCAAAGAATGTGGATCTGTTTCGCGGATTGCATGCCAACCAACACATTCCACAAATCGTAGGAAGTATTGTAATGTATAGCGCTACGAAAGACCCCGCTTACTTCAGGATAGCAGATAACTTTTGGTACAAGGCAGTGAATGATTACATGTACAGCATTGGCGGTGTAGCCGGTGCACGCAATCCTGCCAACGCAGAATGTTTTACCAGTCAGCCGGCCACATTGTATGAGAATGGTTTTTCTGAAGGGGGGCAAAATGAAACATGTGCCACTTACAATATGCTGAAGCTGACAGGAGACCTGTTCCTTTTCGAACCGAAGGCATCACTGATGGATTACTATGAACGTGCATTGTACAATGACATTCTTGCTTCTGTGGCTGAGAATAGTCCGGCCAATACCTATCACATACCTCTCAGGCCGGGCGCAATGAAACAATTCAGCAATGCAGACATGACCGGCTTTACCTGCTGCAATGGTACTGCACTGGAGAGTAGTACCAAGTTGCAAAACTCAATTTACTTTAAGAGCAAAGACAACCGTACACTTTATGTAAACCTGTTCATCCCTTCTGTTTTGGAATGGACTGAACGCGATGTAACCATAGAGCAGTCAACTAACTTTCCAAAGGCTGACTGGACTCGTTTGACAATTAAAGGCAAAGGGAAATTCGACATTAAAGTACGCGTACCGGGATGGGCTACCAAAGGATTCTTTGTGAAGATCAACGGAAAAGAACAAAACGTGATAGCTAAACCCGGAAGTTATATTACACTCAGTCGCAATTGGAGAGAAGGTGATGTGATAGAATTAAAAATGCCATTTCAGTTTCACCTGGATCCTGTAATGGATCAACCAAATATTGCCAGTCTTTTTTATGGGCCAATTCTGCTTGCAGCCCAGGAGCCAGAAGCGAGAAAAGAATGGCGCAGAGTCACTTTAGATGCCCATGATCTCGGCAAGACCATAATAGGTGACCCGAAGAAATTAGAATTTACGATTGATGGTGTGGACTACAAACCGTTCAATGATTCTTATGGTCGCTATTCTGTTTACATGGATGTACAGTTGAAATAGGAATGGTTTTGTAAGATTAAGATTCTTCCACTGCAATAGATTGGCAATTCATACTGACTATTAATTTATTTCGTCGGAAATAGGTTGGAAGGCAACCGAACGGCCTCCAGCTTTCTGTATTCATAAACCCGAACCGCCGTTTGGTCTCCGACCAACGGCATTTCAGACTTTTTCCTGCCGATTACCAAAGGATATAATTGCCGTTGGTCGGAGACCAGACGGCGGATACTTCTTTTAATATTATTGGCTCATTCCACCTCGCAATATTTTCCCTCCCTCTTCCTTCCCAAGAGTCTGAAACCAGACGGTGCCACACCTCTCACATAATTTCATTCACCTGTGGAATAGCAAAAAATAAGAAGTAGTCAATAATTGCAAAGAATGAGTTAAGATAAGGCTATGACATTTCAAATAGTCAAAATACCTTCACAGTAGCTTATAATTGTTAAAATGACAATTATAATTGAAAACAGAACGACTGAATTTTCACTGAGTAAAAAAGCCTGGAAACAAAAGACAGATTTGAGCTGGCAGTCATCAAACCGCTATAATCTAAAAACAGTAATAATTAACAGGGTTAACTAAAAAAAACTTTCATCAACCAACAAAAAAGAACCTGTATGAACCAAAAAACCTTTCATCTAAAAATGTACAGTAAGTCATTCATACTTGCTGTATGTGCCTTATTCCTAAGTATAGGAGGAGTACTGGCACAGTCAACCACCGAAGTGCACGGACGAGTGGTTTCGGGAGTGGACAGCAATCCGCTTTCGGGAGTATCCGTTACCATTCAGAATACCTCAAGAGGTACCACTACTGATGCCAACGGTGAGTACAAGATCAGGGCATCAAAAGGAGATGTCCTTGTTTTCAAATTTGTAGGATTTGAAGAGCAAAAAGTAGAGGCAGGTACTGAGAGTACTATTAATATTACCATGAAGGTAGCCAACACGGTGATGGATGAAGTAGTGGTAGTTGGATATGGAACCGAAAAAAAGAAAGTGATCACCGGGGCGATTGGAAGTGTGAAGTCAGAAGATTTTTTAAAAGGTGCCGTTAAGGATGCAGGACAATTGATAACGGGTAAAGTTGCCGGATTGTCGATTTCTTCACCTAGTGGTGATCCTACTGCAGGAACTCAGATCATGCTGAGAGGTATTTCTACCTTGATGTCGTCTGCCGATCCTTTGGTATTGATCAATGGAATTCCCGGAGACTTTAATACAGTAGCGCCGGAGGACATTGAATCTATTGATGTGCTCAAAGACGGCTCTGCTGCAGCTATCTATGGTACGCGTGCCACCAATGGTGTGATCCTGATTACAACAAAGCAAGCGAGAAATAACATGCCGGCGAAAATTTCTTATAGTGGTTATGTGAGTATTCAGAAAATTGCTAACAGGCCTAAATTTCTGGATGCAGCAGATTACCGTAGATTAATCAAAGACGGTGTTCCATATACAGACTATGGCACTTCTACAGATTGGTTCAATGAAGTTTCGCGTACTCCCATCAGCCATACTCACAATTTGTTGGTACAGGGTGGAGGCGCTAAGACGAACTACACAGTCAATCTGAATTACAGGGACTGGCAGGGTTTGCTTAAACGTTCTGATGACCAGCAATTGAGAGGCAACATTGATATCAATCATTCGATGTTTGATGATAAATTGAAAATTAACCTGAATGCGATCCTCGGTAAGAGAGAATACTGGACAGGTGGTGACGGGTATAGTTTTAATACCTACATCTACAGACAAACACTCATTCGCAACCCGACAGACAGTGTAAGAGATGCTAATGGTAATTACATTAAAAGAGATGGATATTTTTATGATAACCCTGTGGCATTGCTGAATGGCGTAGATGGCAGCAACAAGGAAAATGAAACAAGACTCAACGGCACGGTTACTTTTACTCCGATTGACAAGTTGAATTTGAAATTGCTGGTGTCTGGTAATACATGGACTCAAACAAGAGGATATGCCACCAATAAGGTTTATCCAGCAAACAATCAGAATGGATGGGGCAACTCGTATGCTTCCAGGGGAGCTTCCACAAACCAGAGCACGCTGGTGGAGTTTACTACAGATTACTCGAGATCATTTGGATTGCACAATGTAACATTATTGGGAGGATACAGTTATCAGTATGCATCTGATGAAGGATTCTGGATGCAAAACTGGTATTTCCCTACTGACATCTATAGTTATCATAACATGGGAGCAGGTAATGCGCTTACTGACGGAAGTGCCAGAATGGGTAGCTTCAAAGGAGAGAACAAGTTGATCGGATTTTTTGGTCGTTTGAATTATAACTGGAATCAAAAATACTTGCTGATGGCAAGTCTTCGCAGGGAAGGTTCATCAAAGTTTGGTGAGAACTACAGATGGGGAATGTTTCCTGCGGTGTCTGCCGGTTGGAGAATCAGCCAGGAGCCTTTCCTCAGAAACAGCGATGTGATCAATGATTTGAAATTAAGAGTCGGTTATGGTGTTACAGGTACTGCGCCTTCGGCAAATTATGATGCACTTACTACATTGAACTATGGCGGACGTTTCCTTTATAATGGTACCTGGATTCAGGGACTATCACCTACCAGGAATCCGAATCCTGACCTTCGTTGGGAACAGAAAGAAGAAGTAAACATTGGTTTGGATTTCGGAGTGCTCGATAACAAACTTACTGGTAGTATTGATGTTTACAGACGTAACACAAAAGATATGTTGTATGACTACCCGGTACCAGTGCCTCCATATTTGTACGGAACCATTCTTGCAAACGTAGGCCAGATGAGGAATGAAGGAATCGAAGTGTTGTTGAATGCTACGCCTGTAAAGAGAGAAAATTTTGTGTGGAAAACCGGAGCGACATTTTCTACCAACAAAAACACTTTGGTTTCCATCAACAATGATCAGTTCAACCTAACGACCGATTGGTTTACTACAGGATACACCGGAGAACCAATCCAGACTTATACCCACAGGGTAGAAGTAGGAAGGTCAATTGGCGACTACTATGGATGGAAATCTGTTGATATCGATGAGGATGGAGTTTGGGTCATCGAAGGAAAAGATGGAAAAAATAAATCCATTAAAGATGCCAGCGAAGATGATAAAATGTATTTGGGCAATGGGCTTCCAAAGTACTATCTGTCATGGAATAACACGGTTCGCTACAAAAACTTCGATCTCTTTGTGAACATGCATGGTGCGTTCGGATACAAGGTGTTGAACTTCCTCAGGATGTTTTATGAAGATCCACGCAACAATCAGTACAACATGTTGAAATCAGGGTATGACAAAGTGTATGGAAAGACCGTATTGAACTATGACCTGTCGTACGTAAGTTACTATCTCGAGCAAGGAGATTATTGGAAGATTGACAACGTGACCTTAGGATATAATTTCAATCTTAAAGAAGGATTTTTCCTGAAAGATGCAAGAGTATATGTCTCCGGGTTGAACCTGGTTACGCTTACAAAATACAAGGGGATAGATCCTGAGGTAAACAGGGCAGGACTTGATCCGGGTAATGATAACAGGGATAAGTATCCTACAACCCGAACTTTCGCTTTAGGTGTGAATCTAACATTCTAATCTTCAAAATTCAAAAGATATGAAACACAATAAATTATTTTATTTCTTTTCACTGGTAGTATGCGTTGACATATTTGCTCCATCGTGTACCAAACTGGATGTGAAAGATTACTCTGAAATTGTCAAAGACAATTTTAATCCGCAAGGTTCTGACGTTGCTGCCCTGGTGGCGCCTGTTTATGTGGTGATGAGACCGATGTGGGCAGGATGGATGGGCAATTTTGATGTACAGGAAGAAAGCTCTGACGAGTTTGTAACTCCTGTTCGTCCGAATGGCTGGTATGATGGTGGCACTTACATCAGAATGCATCAACATACCTGGACGCCCAACGATTGGCAGTCAGAAAATTTATGGCGCAACTGTTATTCAGGAATCAATGCAGCCAACAGGGTAATTTCTCAGATTGAAGCCGGTGAAATTCCGATGGATGCCGGTAAGGAAAATCTGATTGCTGAATTGAAAGCAGCAAGGGCGTATTATTATTACTATTTGCTAGATAATTTCGGGAATGTTCCCATCGTTACGGA
The DNA here is from genome assembly GCA_039811325.1 of Chitinophagaceae bacterium. Classification (GTDB taxonomy): domain Bacteria; phylum Bacteroidota; class Bacteroidia; order Chitinophagales; family Chitinophagaceae; genus Ginsengibacter. Next base: position 8,441 of record JBDHYH010000140.1, read on the forward strand.
TTTCAAATCAACAGAAGTACCCAAACAAAGTACCCGTAAAGAAGTATATGACTTTGTGGTAAAGGAATTGACTGATAATATTCCATTACTGAATGATGAAGTGGGCCAGATCACTTATGGAAGATTCAATAAGTGGGCAGCTAAAACTATTCTTGCAAAAGTGTATCTCAATGCTAAAGTATATACAGGTACAGAACAATGGGCTAATTGTCTTGCAGTTTGCAATGATATTATCAATTCCGGCAAGTACATTCTGGAACCGGATTTCAAAGCCAACTTCATTACTCAAAACCAGAATTCAAAAGAGCTCATCTTTGCAGTGCCTTATGATGAAACACTGGCAACAGGATTCATCATTCACATGAAGACACTAAAACCTGTGGATCAGAAGGTGTATAGCTTACAGGCACAGCCCTGGGGTGGAAGTTGTGCCAATCCTCAATTCATAAAGACTTATGATGTTGATGACAGTCGCTTAGAAGATACATGGATTATGGGACCTCAGCATGACCCTGCAGGAAATGTAGTAATTAATTATCTGGATACATTGATCAATATAGATCAGGCCGGTGGTAATCCGTTCAATTATGGTTTTCCTTTTGGTAAGTATGAAATTAAAACAGGCGCTAAAGGAAGCTTGAGCAATGATTATGTAGTTTTCAGGTATGCAGATGTGTTAATGATGAAGGCAGAATGCCTGTTGCGTACCGGACAAGCAAATGATGCCGCAACCATTGTGTCCGAGGTACGTGGTCGCAGTTTCAAGAGTGCTCCATCTAAGGCTGCCGTTACAGGAAGCCAACTTCAGCAGGGCAGTGTGTATCAGTACGGATATGTAAAGGATGGAAAAATAGTAACACCTGAAGGTGGTGCTGACATACAGTACGGCAGGTTCTTCGATGAATTGGGTTGGGAGTTTGCAGGTGAGGCGCATCGCAGGCAGGATATGATCCGGTTTGG
>JBDHYH010000141.1:0-9340 GCA_039811325.1 Chitinophagaceae bacterium
ACATGAATCGTCAAAGGCATTTCACCTACTTCACTAAGTTGAGTCAGCGCGTGTTCAGGCATGCTCAGTACAAATTTGTTGAATACAGGAAGGTAGCCTACGCGATTTCTGTAGTAGTACTCGTAGCTGGTGTCGGATCCTTCTTCAATGGCTTTAATAAAGGTGTTGAGTTCAAAGGCGGCCGTAGCTATACCATTCAGTTTGCAGAAAAAGTAAATCCTGAATCTATTCGCGACAACCTGAAAAAAGTTTTGGATGGGGATAATGTGGTAATCAAAACAGTTGGAGACAATCGTCACTTAGACATTACCACTTCTTATCTGAAAGGTGTCGCTAATGCTGACAGCGCTGTGGAATCAAGATTGTTTCTTGGTTTGAAAGATCATTTACCTGCAGGTACTACTCAGGATCAATTTTCAAAAAACAATATCCAGAGTTCTCAGGTAGTACAGCCTGTTATCTCTAAAGATTTGGAAAGAGGTGCTATCAAGGCGGTGATTTTTGCGATACTCGCGATCATCACTTATATCTTCCTTCGTTTCCGCGACTGGAGGTACTCTGTGGGAACGATCATTTCACTGTTACACGACGTATTGGTTACATTAGCAGTATTCTCTTTCTTCAAGGATATCGTTCCATTCCCGTTGGAGATAGACCAGCACTTCATTGCTGCGGTATTGACGGTGGTTGGTTTCTCCATGAATGATACGGTGATTGTATTTGACCGTATTCGTGAAGACAGCAACAATCCGGTACTGGCAAGTATGGGCAAGGGTGCTATCATCAACAAAGCGATCAATGAAACATTAAGCCGTACCATCATGACTTCGGTAACAGTGTTCCTCACCATCCTTGCTTTGTTCATTTTCGGTGGAGAAGTTACAAGAGGATTCTCCTTCGCAATGCTGATTGGTGTAGTTACAGGTACTTACTCTTCCATCTTTGTGGCATCTCCGATCCTGCTTGAGTTTGCAAAGGACAGGCCATTAGGATCTTTGAAGCATAAAGTAACATCAGTACGAAAGCCGCAGACTACACAGGTGGCCGATAAACATTAATCTGTATTACAGAAAAATAAACGGAAGCTGCCTCAGAAGTTTTTTTTGAGGCAGCTTTTTTTTGACATGCTAATTTCCTGGTTGATGTTGACAAAATGTGCATCATCAACATTACAACAATCCCTTAATTTTGTCCGCATTTTTAAAATAGAAAAACAAGAATGGAACTATCATCACTCCTTACCAAATTTAATGAACCTGAAACCCTGAAAATGGCCAAGTTGGGCCGTGAGTTAAGAGAGAAAGGTATCAACGTCATTGACCTCAGTCTTGGCGAACCTGATTTCAATACACCGGAACACATCAAAGAAGCTGCGAAGAAAGCGATTGATGAAAACTACAGTCATTATACACCTGTTCCCGGATTTTTGGATCTGCGAAAGGCAGTTGTAGAAAAACTGAAACGAGATAACGGTCTTGACTATACGCCTGAGCAAATAGTGGTGAGTACCGGGGCCAAACAATCTATTGCCAATACTATGATGGCCATCCTCGAACCCGGAAAAGAAATTCTGATTCCCACTCCTTATTGGGTTTCTTATTCTGAAATAGCAAGGATGACCGGAGGTGATGTGAGTTTTATAAATACTACGGCAGCCAGCGGTTACAAGATCACACCGCAGGAACTGGAAGAAAAGATCAAGCCGAATACAAGGCTTTTCATCTTCTCTACACCATGCAATCCTTCCGGTGCGCTTTATTCAAAAGAAGAACTGGAAGGCCTTGCAAAAGTTTTTGAAAAACATCCGCAGGTTTTCATCATCTCTGATGAGATATATGAATACATCAATTATACCGGGCAGCAACAATGCAGCATCGCTTCTTTTCCTGCCATCAAAGATCGCGTGATTATCGTGAATGGATTGAGCAAAGGATTTGCAATGACCGGATGGCGTATCGGTTATATTGCTGCACACAAAGACATTGCAAAGGCATGTGAAAAAATCCAGGGACAGATTACAAGTGGTACCAATGCAGTAGCCCAAAGAGCGGCGATCACAGCGCTTACAGCGCCTTTGGATGCATCTTTTGAAATGGTGAAGCAGTTTACATTGCGCAGGACAAGGGTAATCGAACTGATGAAAGAATTACCTCATTTCAAATGCGATCCTCCGGAGGGAGCCTTCTATGTATTCCCTGATATTCATGAATACTTTGGAAAGAGTGATGGGGAAACGACGATCAATGATGCAACAGATCTCTGCATGTATCTTCTGAACAAAGCACATGTTTCTACAGTATCAGGTACAGCATTTGGTGCACCCAATAATATCAGGCTTTCCTTTGCCAACAGCCTGCCGAATATTGAAGAAGCATTCAGCAGAATGAAAACACAATTAGCGAAATTGAAATAATAAAAATGCCCGGTTATTCACCGGGTATTTTTTTACCTTTTTTTGCCAATTAAAGTGTATGGAAATTTAATTCTCAGTTGTGATTTTTTTTGTGAGAGAAGCAATTCGGATTTCTTATTCAATTTTGGGACTCATCCTTTGATGTGGCTAAAGCTAAAAACTCTACTTTCTCTTTTTCCGTCAGCTAAAGCAGACGGCAATTCACTAAAGCAGCCTCCTCCAAATTACATTTCAGAATTCAGAATTCACAATTCACAATTCATTTCCTACTGCTGATTAATGATCTTATATAGTTCATCAAGATTTGGAGACAAGACGATTTCTGTTCTCCTGTTTTTTGCGCGACCTTCAGGTGTGGAATTCGTGTCAACGGGGTCGTAATAACTATGGCCCACGGCAACTACCTTGTGCGGATCCACATTGTATTGGTCAACCAATATTCTTACAATGGAATTGGCTCTGGCCGAACTCAAAGCCCAGTTGTCCTGGTATCGGCCACGAATAGGAATACTATCTGTATGCCCTTCTATCTGCACACTCACATCAGGATTCAAATTCAGTACTGCTGCAAGTTTTGACAATGCTTCTACACCTTTTTGATTCACAACAGCGCTGCCCGAAGGAAAGAGTAGGTTTTCAGAAAGGCTCACATAAACCTTTCCGTCTTTTTGATACACAGACAGGTCGCTTGCATTATATCCTTTTAACGCATCAGTCATTTTATTGCGCAGTTGTTCAGAAGCAGTTCTTTGCTGCGCCAGCAGGTTTTCCAATTGCTGTAGCCTTTGTTGCTTATTGGCAAGGTCTTCTTTGCTCTTGTTGATTTGCTGCAATTGCTGTGCGGTCTGCTGCCCCAGTTGGGTATTCTGGCTATTGAGATCAGCAATCTTCTTATTGAGATCGGCAATGCTCGATTCCATTTTTGTAACCTGGTCTTGCAATGAAGTCGTCTTATCCTGAAGTGAATAGACTCTGTTTTGCAATGTGGTGCTGTCTGCCTGCAATTGTTCTACATGGCTTTGCGCCGCGACAAGATAGCGCTTAGCTACACAACTGGTCAATAAGAATGCTCCTGCGATTACAAAAACAAAATTTTTCATGATGCGAATATAGGTTTTGAAGTGATCAAAAAATTTGCCAGAAAGGATGGTACGTATCTGTTCAAGGGATTCTGTCAATAATATTTGGATTGCATATTTATCTTACTAATTCAATCTCAAACAACCTCGGCCAGTCTTTACCGGTGATGTACAATTTCTTAGTAGCGCTGTCGTAAGCAATACCATTCAGTACGGCTTCGGGTTTGAGTGCTACCTCAGGTGCATACTGTTGCATGATGCCGGTCATATCCATCATGCCGGTAACATATCCATTGGAGGTATCTATCTTCACGATCTCGTTGGTGAGCCACCTGTTCGCATATACATCACCGTTAATCAGTTCCAATTCGTTGAGACTGTCCACCATTCCACGGTTGCTTGCTACTGATAATATTTTGTTGATCTTCATTTGCCCTGTGGCGGGATCCGGTGTTACAAAGAATAATTGTGCAGACCCGTCGCTGATGATCAGTTCTTTTCCATTGTTTGTAAGCCCCCAACCTTCGCGGCTCCAGGTGTATGTTTTGATGGGCGTGGTAATGTCCTTGAGGTCGTACTCAAATATCTTATGATTTTGCCAGGTGAGTTGATATAGTTTACCATTGAGTATAGAAATGCCTTCTCCGAAAATGGTAGGGTCGGTGATGGTGTGGGTTTTTTCCGGCACACCAGTTTTAATATCGACAATACGCAACTTGGATTGGTTCAGTTCACCGGTACCTTCATAGAGTTTTCCTTTATAAAATTCCAGGCCTTGTGTGAATGAGGCAGGGTCGTGCGGATACACATTCAGTACTTTGAAGATGATGGGAGCCGGAGGCGGTACATTGCTGGCTTTGGGAACAGGCAGGCTATTATCATAGTCTCCCGAAGAATTATTGTTGCAGGAGCAGGAGAATAGAATAACAGCAAGAAACGTGAGTAACCAAAATCGACGCATGAATTTTTTTTTGCCAAAAATACTTATTAGAATGAGAATGAATTTGTAATTCGAAAGTTAGGTGAGAATGAATGGTCTTCAAATTGGTGATGTTTATGGGTGAGAAGACAGCCTCGGGTAATTTTCAAAAAGTATTCCTTGTCTATCAGGATCATTTAGCCCATCGGCAAAGAAATATGCTTAAATTTCAAAAAAATATTCAATTCCCATGTACCAAATGGAACAATGCTGGCGGTGGTTTGGCCCATCTGATCCTGTAAGCCTAAAGGACATCAAACAAACCGGTGCCAAAGGAATTGTAACTGCTTTGCATCACATTACGCATGGTGAGGTGTGGCCGGCGGATGAAATTCTGAAGCGGAAAAACATGATCGAACAGGAAGGATTCAAATGGTCAGTTGTTGAAAGCATCACGGTCCACGAAGACGTTAAGTTGCGGACAGGAAATTTTCGGCAATGGATTGAGAAATATAAATCTTCTGTTCGCAATGTAGCTGCCGCAGGCATTCCGGTGATCACTTATAATTTTATGCCGGTCAATGACTGGACACGTACTGCACTGGATTATGAGATGCCGGATGGTTCGCATGCCATGTATTTCAATTGGGTTGACCTTGCGGTCTTTGATATTTTCATTTTGAAAAGGCCGCGTGCAGAATTAAGTTATCCGGAAACTATTCGTACTCAGGCAGAATCGCGGCATAAAAATTATTCTAATGATCAATTAAACGCACTTTCGGATGTGGTCATGTTTGGTATCCCGGGCGAAGGAAGAAATACTACGCAATCAATGTTGATCAAACTGGATCGATACAAGGACATTGACGCAGATGCATTGAGGGAAAATCTCTGCGAATTTCAAAAAGCAATCAGTGAAACTGCTTCGGAATGTAATATCAAACTTGCCATTCATCCGGACGATCCGCCGTTTCCGATTTTCGGATTGCCACGCGTGGTAAGCACGATGAATGATTTCGACTATTTTCTGGGCAAGGTAAACAATCCGGCAAATGGCGTTTGCTTTTGCAGTGGTTCTTTGGGAGCAGGAAAAGACAATGATCTAACGGAAATGGTAAGACGAATTAACTCCCGGATTCATTTTGCTCACCTTAGAAATGTGCGCAGGGATGAATCAGGAAATTTCTATGAGTCTGATCATCTCGATGGTGACAATGATATGTATGGTATCGTAAAAGAAATTTTAGTGATGTTGCAAGATCAAAAAAAATCTATTCCATTCCGGCCTGATCATGGGCACCAGATGATGGATGATCTGAACAAAGTGACGAACCCGGGTTATTCGGCTATCGGCAGAATGCGAGGTCTGGCTGAGATAAGAGGATTGGAAGAGGGAATATTACGGTCACTCCAATAAGAAGTTTTTTGTGTCTTGTTTAATTATCAAGGTTGCAAAAGGTTTGGGTGAATATGTGAATTGTGAATCACGATTTTGCACACAATTGGAAAATCCGGATTGAGTATTTTATTATTAAATCACTCTGACAATATTTAAAATCAAATCATCAATAATCATGAATGCAAGTTTTTCTTTAAGAGACAAGGTCATCATTATTACCGGAGCGACAGGGGTGCTTGGTGCTTCCTTTGCTACCGCGATAGCAGAAGCAGGAGCAAGAGTTGCAATCATGGGAAGGGATAAAAATCGTGCAGAGGAACGCTTAAACGATATTGAGAAACTGGGAGGCGAAGCAATGATATTGCTTGCAGATGTTTTGGACAAAAATCATATGCGGGAAGCTGCTGAGAAGGTAATCAAAGAGTGGGGAAGCATAGATGGGCTTGTAAATGCTGCGGGTGGAAATATTGCCGGTGCAGTGATCGCTCCTGACCAGGATATCTTCGAGGCTGACTTAGAGGAAACAAAAAAGGCAATTGATTTGAACTTGTATGGAACCATGATACCAACTCAGGTATTTGGTGCTGCGATGGCAAAAAAGGGGAAGGGTGCTGTCGTCAACATTTCTTCGCTGGCAGCACACAGCGCCATTACGCGGGTATTAGGCTATACAATTGCAAAGTCTGCAATAGAAGGTTATACGAAATGGATGGCTTCCGAGTTAGCATTACGGTACAATGGTGGAATTAGGGTAAATGCAATAGCACCCGGTGTGTTTCTAACAATACAGAACCGAGACTTGCTCACTAATGCTGATGGAAGCTACACTGATCGAACGCAAAAATTTTTGAACAAAACTCCATTTAGAAGATTAGGTAATCCGGAAGAACTTTCAGGTACTTTAGTGTATTTGCTAAGTGACGCATCCTCATTTGTAACAGGTGAAACCATTCTGGTTGATGGAGGATTCAATGCATTCAGTGGCGTTTAAGTAAGTAAATAATATTTTGTTGTCAATGAAGCATTATGAAAAAATTTTTGAATGAAGACTTTCTGCTGAATTCGGATACAGCTAAAACACTGTACCATAATTTTGCAAAGCCTATGCCCATCATAGATTATCATTGTCACTTGCCTGTGGAGCAAATTGCCAATGATGACAACTTTCAAAACCTTACTCAAATTTGGTTGTATGGCGATCATTATAAATGGCGGGCTATGCGGACCAATGGTGTCAATGAAGAATACTGTACTGGTAACAAAAGTGATTTTGAAAAATTTGAGCAGTGGGCCGCTACCGTCCCCTACACACTTCGGAATCCATTGTATCACTGGACACACCTGGAACTGCAACGATATTTTGGCGAAAATGAATTATTGAATCCTCAGAGTGCCAAAGGCATCTACGACCGATGCAGCGCAAAGTTGCAATCGCCGGAATATTCTGTCCGCAACCTGCTGCGCAGGATGAATGTAAAGATGGTGTGTACAACTGATGATCCGGTTGACAGCCTGGAGCATCATAAAAAAATAAGGGATGATAATTTTGAAATTCTGGTGCTGCCTGCTTTCCGCCCTGATAAAGCGATGAATGTAGATGTTGTTGCAGGTTTCAATAGTTATGTAAACAAGGTGTCAACGGTGAGTGGAATCAGCGTGAATTCATTTAAGGAATACCTGGATGCGCTGAAACAACGTCATGATTTTTTTGCGTCGATGGGATGCCGTGTTTCCGATCACGGACTCGAACAGGTGTATGCAGAGGATTATTCGGAAGCAGAATTAGAAAATATTTTTATAAAGATCAGGAATGGAAATGAACTGAGTCCAAACGAAAATTTGAAATTTAAATCAGCGATGCTTTACATTTTCGCGATTTGGGATCATGAGAAAGGTTGGGTACAGCAATATCATTTGGGAGCATTGAGGAATAATAATTCGAGGGGCTTGCAACAATTGGGGCCTGATACAGGTTGGGATTCAGTGGGAGATTTTTCGCAGGCAGCGGCACTTTCAAAATTTTTGAACAGGCTCGATTCCACGAATCAATTAACCAAAACCATCTTGTACAATTTGAACCCTGCAGATAATGAAGTGATGGCTACTATGGCAGGCAATTTTAATGACGGATCCGTGGCCGGAAAAATTCAGTTCGGATCAGCGTGGTGGTTTCTCGATCAGAAAGATGGAATGACACGTCAGTTGAATGCCTTGTCTAATATGGGGTTGCTGAGTAGGTTAGTGGGTATGCTAACTGATTCAAGAAGTTTTCTTTCTTATCCGCGTCATGAATATTTCAGAAGATTATTGTGTAATTTGTTTGGCGAAGAAATTGAGAATGGGGAATTACCAAACGACATAGAATGGACAGGTAAGATCATCCGCGATATTTGCTTCTATAATGCCAATAATTTTTTCAATTTGAACCTTTAACCTTCAACTTTGAACTTTCAACCTTGTCCGCCGCGGCGGATGAACCTTGAACCTTAAAAATATATCCTAACCACCAAAATTTAAACCATGCCAGATTTAAATGAATTAGAGATTGCAAAAAGTAGCTTCACGAATGTGAATGAAAAAGTTGGGAAGTACCGCTGGACGATTTGCGGCCTTATATTTTTTGCAACAACCATCAATTATCTGGACAGGGCGGTAATCAGCCTTTTGAAGCCACAATTAGAAGTTACCTTCAATTGGTCTGAATCTGATTATTCCGATATTGTCATTGCCTTCCAGGTTGCTTATGCGTTGGGCATGTTGCTTGCCGGCAGGTTTATAGATAGGGTTGGAACCAAAATAGGTTATGCAGTTTCCCTTGCGCTTTGGAGTGTGGCTTCTATCGGCCATGCAGTTGTCAGGAGCACCTTTGGTTTTGTGATGGCACGTTCATTTCTTGGTATCAGCGAAGCAGGAAATTTTCCGGCGGCTATTAAGACTACTGCAGAATGGTTTCCTAAAAAAGAACGAGCCTTTGCTACGGGATTATTTAACTCAGGAGCTAATGTGGGAGCCATTCTCGCGCCACTTACTGTTCCTTACATCGCTGTGACCTGGGGATGGCAGGAAGCCTTTGTTTTTACAGGTGCTTTCGGTTTTATATGGCTTATTTTCTGGTTTATTTTTTATGAAGTTCCAGCTAAACAGAAACGTCTTTCCAAAGCGGAGTATGATTATATCCACAGCGATACTGATGAGAAGGAGGCAGTGACAGCAGAGGTTTCAGGAGAAAAACAGAAAAGTACACCCTGGCTTACATTATTAAAATACAAACAGACATGGGCATTTGTATTGGGTAAATTTCTTACAGATCCGATATGGTGGTTTTACCTGTTTTGGCTGCCTGCATTTTTGAAAGCACAGTACGGATTGAGCGGGACTGATTTTGCCATGCCCATTGCGCTTGTTTATACCATGTCCACTGTGGGAAGCATTTTTGGCGGATGGCTGCCGTTGTACCTGATCAGGAAAGGCTGGCCGGTATTTCGTGCAAGAAAATTCTCCATGCTCGTGTATGCATTCCTGGTAGTACC
>JBDHYH010000142.1:0-9280 GCA_039811325.1 Chitinophagaceae bacterium
CGGAAGTAGCTCACCTGGTAGAGCGACAGCTTCCCAAGCTGTAGGTAGCGGGTTCGAGTCCCGTCTTCCGCTCTTTATATACGAATCTCTCCAATTAGATTCTTGTAGTAAGTATCAGAGATTTTTCTGCACAATAAATCCTTTTATTAAACCCTACTTCAAATAAAAATGCCCCGGGTAAGTGGGACATTTTTAAAGATTTTTCGCAAATTTCTCTGAGTTGCGATTGTGATTCAGTAAAGCAGCATAATTGGTTTATGCTATTTGGTTCTTCGGATCATGGATCCCGGTTTTAGGCCGGTTGTTTGATTTCTCTTTCAGATAGTTTGGTTCGCCGTGGCGAATTGATCTTTTCTTAGGATAGTTTAGATTGTTGTCTTCTTTGAGCCTTTGGATAAATTACTACTTTTTAAAACCTGGTTCCCGTTGGACTTTTGGATCGTTGTTTCAGTTTTTGTTTAGGATTGCTGGATTCGTTTTCTTTGGTTTTCCGGATTATCTATTTTTTTCTCTAAAACCCCGGTATTTCTTAAGATGTTTGGACAGTTAGTTTTTGTTTGCTTTCAACAATACAAAGATGATAAATAGTTGCAGCTACATCTGCCTGTTTTCGCCCGATCTCCTGTTTCTTTCGACGAAATGTACTTTTTCTTCGTTTTGCTCCATTGACCAGTTGGCAAAACAGACGTGATATACAATTGACAACCCCATTCAATAGGTTACTTTCCGGAATTTTTGCTTTTTGATTCTGTACGTTCTACAGACTGCTGATACCTCCATTCTTCAATCTTTGAATGATTGCCACTCATTAAGACTCCGGGCACCTTCCATCCCCTGAATTCTTCAGGACGGGTATAAACAGGCGGGGCCAGCAACCCGTCCTGGAATGAATCGAAAAGTGCTGAGGTTTCATCATTTAATACCCCCGGTATCAACCGGCAAACGGCGTCTGCAATAACAGCCGCTCCCAACTCACCACCACTAAGCACATACTCCCCGATAGAAATTTCTTTAGTGATAAAATGATCTCTTACACGTTGATCAATTCCTTTGTAATGCCCGCAGATCAACAACAGGTTTTTTTTCATTGAGAGTTGATTCGCCATTTTCTGATCAAATAATTCACCATCCGGTGTCAGAAAAATTATTTCATCAAAGGATGCTTCTTTCTTAAGTGATTCTATGGCATTCACCAATGGCTCTATCATCAGCACTAAACCTGCACCACCTCCAAACTGGTAATCATCAATCTGTCCATGTTTGTAATTCGTGTAATCACGTATGTTATGAAGGTAAATTTCTACAACTCCTTTTTCTTTCGCACGTTTCAGAATAGAATGTTCGAAGAAACTCTTCATTAGATCTGGCACTGCCGATAGGATGTCGATTCGCATGGTTCTTTGGTCGTTATTCGTTGCCTGTTCGCCGTGGCGAATTCGTTATTCGATTGGTGATTTGTCTGCCACAACAGATGTAGTGATCTTTCGACATTTACAATTCACTCCGCAGCTGCGGACACAATTCACAATTATTAATTAGTCATTCTAAAAGTCCAATCCCATACTAAAATACCAGATCGGCTTTCCTTTGAAAAATCCATTCATTGGCCAACCCGCGTCTACCTTCACAAAGTACCCAAGCAACGTACTCCTGGCTCCAAAACCATATCCACCAAGAAAAGGCCCAAGCCCGGGCCCTTTCAGTTTGACCTGGATTGTTGGGTCAGAAGCATCCATATAGATAACACTTGGCCTCCCGATCTTATCAAACTTTCCATTCCATGCCGTACCAAGGTCAACAAATTGTACCAATTGGAAATTTCTCAAAAATGCATTGTTGATCGGCTTGCTGAAAAGTGTGGAGAAAACAGGCAACCTGAACTCTGAGTTGATCACTACATTATTATTACCATTGGCAGCATTCTGAATAAAGCCACGCATATTTACCGCAAGGGTTTGAAACGCATAGTCCACATCAGGGTCCGGCTGGTTGGCAGTATTAAAATATCGATACTGCTGCTTGCCATCCACCGTTTTCACATTATTAGCAAACATGAGCCAGTTGTCCACGCCGCCCAGGTAATAGATCAATTTTTGATTGCCCCAACTAAAGTCTCCGGCAGCACGTCCTGCCCAGATGAAGTTTCTGTAAATTGGATAATACCCTCTCACATCAAAACCCACATTGAATGTAAATCTCCCTTCAATCGAATCTTTATTAAGCCGGCTATTCCAGTCAGCATAAACCTTGTACCTTAAACCATCCCAGATGTTCATAGTAGGGTTGAGTGTATTATCATACACATATTCGACATGAAGTAAGCCATAGTTGGAAGCTTCAAAATCAGACTTCAGGGAATTGACGTCCACAGAAGTCAATATGGTCTTATCACGCCTGACACCTGCGCTTACACGAACGCTCTTTACAATATCAAAAGGATAGGAAATATTTGCCTGGTATAAATTGGAAAATAATTTAGCGGGATATCCTCCTGCAGTATTACCATTCAGTACACTCTTATAATAAGTGAATCCCCAATCAACCCTTTTTCTGAAATTACTGAATTGCAACAGCCAATCATTATCTTTCAGGTTGGTAGAAAGCCTGACACCTCCGCTTATACGTATATCCTCCATCAGATCAGCCACACCCAACCTGATCATACCATTAAAGCCATTGTTAGAGGTAAGCGTAACCGGGCCTGCTCCTCCCTGGTATGGCTGAAATCTTGTACCCAACACATCATTATTAAAACCAACGACCACATAATCTGCCGCAAACTTCAAAGGCTTGTACGGATACTCATTTGCATTTGCCAGTATCCGCGATTGAATTGGCAACGGTGTTTGCTGCTTTGCAGTATCTGAAGGTGTCACTTTGAATTGTTGCTGAAAAACATCCTCTTCGGGCTTCTCTTCCTGTTTGATTTCTTCTCCCGACGACAACTGGCGTTTCTCCATCAGATTCTGCATATACTCAGTAGGACGAGCATTAACATTGCGTCGCCTGAGTGTTGCCTCATCTATTTTAAGTTTATACAATACCTTCTCATCACTCTGGCGCGTCACTTCACTTACCTGATGATCTTGACCAGACTCAGTTGTTTCCCTGATGCCACTTGCATAATTAGTGAGCGGGAATATATAGGACGAATCTTTTGACAATGCTACTACAGCAATAGAATCCACGTCATTCTTTTTATAAAACCTGAGTGTACTATCCACTTCCGCTTCGGAAGGATTTCGCAATATCTCTTTACCAATTAATACGAAAGTATCCACACCCGCACTCCTGGTAGAAAAGAATCCGGCATACCGGTTCATGATCCCGCTCTTGTTACTGATGAAAGTGAAATGATTGTCGTTGTATTGTGTCGGATACCGCGCATCACCAAAATCGATATTAGTGAGTTGGGTGATCTGGTTTAGTTCCGGTTTGTTAGGGGCCGAATTGGTAATCATGAAAATATTGAAATGATTTTTCATCAAAGCAGTGTCTGTCGATTTTGCATCTGCCGAAGGGCGATTGCTACTAAATATAATTCCATTCTTATTTGGAAATGCTACGAAACTTGCATCCAGGTCATCATATACATCGTTGGTAATCTGTTTTACTTTTTCATTTTCCAGGTCGTAAGTAAAAATGTCAGTCTGGCCATTCTTCACAGCACTAAACAATAAAGTCCCACTGTTGTAGATATACTTCATTTCCTGCACCTGGTCAAAGATACCGGTCAGGTCGCGCTTGTAAGGTTTTACACGGGTAATGACATCATAAACAAAAAGCTTCAGTCTGCCTTCTTCCTCATACAAGACTGCCAGTCTTGTACCCTTTGGATCCCAGGCCATGATCGGGTAATTCGGATTGATATCTCCCATCCTGGATTTTGCACCAATTTTTAAAAGTGTTTTTTGATCACCATCTTCATCCAATATCAATTTATATTGCCCTTTCTTGTATTGAACTACTGCAAAGGAGAAGTTACGCTTATTGGGGTTTACATTGAAATGGAAATAATCGGTACGCTTTCCTATTGTTACACTTGTAATTTCACTCCCCTTTGGATAATTTTTTCTCTTTCGGATATCCTCATCATATTTCGCTTCCTGGTAGGTCATGAACTCACCAAGAAGGTCTTTGAATTTCTTGATCTTGGTTACATGTTGAGTAGCCCGGTTAAGGCTCTTATACATTCGTGCGAGATACAGCAGGTAAGTAGTATTTTCTCTCTTGTATTTTTCCTCGATATAATACCAGAAAGCATGACCGGCAAGTTCAGGCCTTTCAAATGCAAACTGGTAAAAATTCTTGTATTTATAACTCAGGATTTCACTCTTTAAATCATCATCCAGACGCGGGCTCCAGTTTTCTGCGGCATAGGCAATGTAACCGTCGATCAACCATTCGGGCAGGTCAAGCAATGCCTGGTTACCGGCCATTTCTCCCAGGTCATCGCCGAACAACAAATTCTGTGTAAGAATTTTTGCAATGCCTTCCCTGATCTGCTTACGAAAATCTGCATGGTTACCATTGAAATAAACCACCAGTTTATTGTTGACCAGTTTGGTAGTACCCCCTGCATTTTCCCAATCTATACCCAATCCAATATTACTCTGCTTCATATCATCGTAGCTGTTGTAGATGATGATATTTCCCCTGCGTTGCAATGAATATTCAATGAATCTTTCCAATGATGGTAATTCTTCTTCCGCTATTTGCATAGCATATTTTGCTAATTGTCCTCCTTTGTCGTAGAAATAACAATTAAAATTCATCGTCTGGTAATATTGCCAGGTACGCTTCTGATATTGAATCCTGTTTTTACCAAATTGCACGCTGCTCACCTGGGCAATAACCGGTTGGGTAAGAAAAGAAGCCAGGAATATAAAAAACAATGAAATCTTAATTGAGGTACGAATCTTTTGGTCTTGCATTCCAGTATGGTTAAATTGCCCTAAAATTACCCTTTCTCACTTAATCCATAAAAAGTATTTCACCTTTAATCAACCCAAATAATGTTTCTTATAAAATCCTTTACATTTAATCCCGTTCAGGAAAATACCTACGTTCTTTATAATGAATCCAAAGATTGTATCATCATCGACCCCGGCTGTTATTTTGAAGATGAAAAGGAAACATTAATCAATTTTATACTAAAGCAGCATCTTCATCCCACACTACTACTCAATACGCATTGCCACCTCGATCATGTTTTCGGCAATAAAGTCATTGCGGAAAAATTCGCTCTTACATTGCATGCACATACATTAGAGAAAACAATACTTGAACTGGCACCGGCTTCTGGCCTGATCTATGATCTCCCCTTCGATAACTACCAGGGAACTATTCAATGGCTGCAAGAGGGAGAAGTCATTTCATTGGGCGATGATCATCTGGAGGTCATTCATGTACCCGGCCATTCACCAGGAAGTGTTTGTTTTTATTGTAAGGAACAAAAATTCCTGATCGGCGGCGATGTTCTTTTTCTGAATAGTATTGGCCGGACAGATATACCCGGAGGAAATATGAACGATCTGCTTATCAACATCAAATCAAAATTATTCATTCTTCCGGATGACACCATCGTTTATCCGGGCCATGGACCTTCCACAACTATTGGAGAAGAAAAAAAGAACAATCCGTTTTTGCAATAACTACTGATTAAAAAGCACCGGATGCATTTTGTTCCAAAGCGTGGCATCCTGGTATATTTTAGCGACTTCGAGCAATGTAGCTTCATCATACAGGTTTCCAATAAGTGTTATGCCGGTTGGAAGATTATTTCTATTGAAACCGGTTGGAATCGTAATCGCGGGATGGCCTGTAAGGTTGGTGATCGCTGCCTGGTGACCTCCCCATGTAGGGCAAATAATCACATCAAATTTTTCCATGAACTCATTCACCTTTTGCATCAGAAGATAGCGATGCCTGTTGGCATTGATGTATTCAGCGGCAGGAATGAACCTTGAGGTTCTGAAATAGTTCGGCCACTCGCCTTTTCCCTGTCGTTTCATCTGTTCATCCAGTCCCATCCTGGTAAACGCATCAAATGCCGCGGATGATTCCGAACCGATCACGAGACCAATGATGTTGAAAGGGTAAACTGCTGAATCAGGAAAATCAGTTGGCTGCAGATGAGCGCCGGCTTTTTTCAGCACATCCAGAAATGCAGTTTCATTTCCTAATGTATCACCTTTGGAGAAGTAATTGGCAGCGTATCCTATTTTCAGCTTTGAAATATCCACCTTCTCCCGGTAATTAAAAGGCATCGTAACTGCTGATGCATCCATGCCATCAGTACCATGCAGGTAATAGAATACAATCGCAGCGTCTTCTGCACTCCTGCAGATAGGCCCTACCTTGTCCAGGCTCCATGCCAGCGTCATCGCACCATGGCGACTGACACTTCCAAAAGTGGGCCGCAGGCCTGTAGCGCCACAAACAGTAGATGGTGAAATGATGGAGCCATAGGTCTCTGTACCAATGGCAAAAGGCACCAGTCCTGCTACTGTGGCCGAGGCAGGTCCTGCCGATGATCCACTGCTTCCCCTGTTGATATTCCACGGATTGCGGGTACGGCCACCAAACCAGTAATCATCCATTGCAAGTGCGCCTGTGGTAAGTTTTGCAACAAGCACTGCACCTGCTTCTTTTAATTTCGTATAAACATAACTGTCAGTATCGAGTACCTGGTCTTTGTAGGGCACCGCACCCCATGTCGTCTTTGTACCCTTTACTGCAAAGAGGTCCTTTATTCCATAAGGAATACCGTGCAGTATTCCGCGGTAAAATCCTGCTCTGATCTCTTCGTCCTCCTTAGCTGCTTCTTTCAGGGCAATGTCTTCTGTAAGAGATACTACACAATGAAGCGTATCGCCCCATCGCTTCAGCCTGTCAATAAAAATCTTTGTGAGTTCGGTAGATGTTATTTTCTTTGATTTGATAAGAGCAGCCAACTGCTTAATGCTGTAAAAGGCCAGGTCTTCTTTGCGGGCCGGCAGCTCCGCCGGTGGCAATTGAAAGGTTACCTCCTTTTGCGACCTATTAAAATGCATATAAGGCAAGACAGGGCTAAAGGACAAAGAAAAAGGAATGGCATTTTCCAGGTTGTACCGATGCATTTGATCGTAAGTATACAAATGTTCCTGTAATCCTGAAAGCATAGAGTCTTCTTTAGCTTCAGTAAACCGAAGACTTGCAATTTTTTCAGCGGCGCGCACATCGCTGATGGAGATGGTGTCCTGAGCAGCCAAGGCAAATGGCATGAGTGTCAAAAAGGAAAAAAGGATTCTTTTCATCGCAGAAGGTTTTTGGACTAATGCTAAGTTACCTTCTTACATCAGAATTATGTCAAGAGATTTGGGTAGCAAATAAAACATTACCCGTTCTTCGCCTTCTTGCTCTTCCACCACCTGTATCCTACAATTCCAACAGCGAGGTAGGGAATCGCCATCAGATAAAGGATACCGGCGTTCAAACCCTGTGCAGGCTTGGTTCCCAATTGCATAGCTGTCTTGGTGCAAATAGAGCATTGTGCTGCCGCATCAAAAGAGATGAAGGTAATCAGGAATGTTAGTAGAAAAAATAAAACAGACTTTTTCATAGCGGGACAAAGATAAGTAAACTTATCCTTCCGCCTCAGCCTGCTGCATCTTCTGCGCTTTCTTTCTGCTGTCTTCATCAAGCATCAATTTGCGCATCCGGATATTTTTCGGCGTTACCTCTATGCATTCATCTGCCTGAATGTATTCCATGCATTCTTCCAGTGTCATTAACAATTTCGGAGCGATGCGGCTCGCATCATCAGCGCCGCTTGCACGGTGGTTGGTCAGTTTCTTAGGCTCGGTTGCATTTACAACCAGGTCGCCCGGTTTAATATGTTCTGCTATGATTTGTCCGGCATAAACTTCCTCTCCCGGATCTACAAAGAAGCGTCCGCGATCCTGTAGTTTATCGATGGAATAACCGGTAGTCCGCTCCTGGTTTTTAGAAATGAGTACGCCGTTATTGCGGCTTTGTATAAATCCTTTCCACGGTTTGTATTCTGTAAACCGGTGGGCCATTACGGCTTCCCCCGCAGTGCCGGTAAGCATGTTGCTTCTGAGTCCGATCAATCCTCTTGAAGGAATTTCAAACTCAAGATGCTGCATTTCACCTTTGGTCTCCATCACCTGCAATTCACCTTTTCTCTGCGTTACAAGGTCAATCACCTTACCGCTATATTCTGCAGGAACATCAACTACCAGGTTTTCAAATGGCTCACATTTTTTTCCGTCTATCTGCTTCACGATCACCTGTGGTTGTCCCACTGTAAGTTCATACCCTTCACGACGCATGGTTTCCACAAGCACACTCAGGTGCAGGATGCCACGGCCATATACTAAAAAGCTATCAGCACTACCGGTATCCTGTACACGAAGCGCCAGGTTCTTTTCCAATTCTTTTTCTAACCTTTCTTTCAGATGGCGACTCGTTACAAATTTTCCATCCTTACCATAAAATGGTGAATTGTTGATACTGAAAAGCATGTTCATGGTAGGCTCATCCACACTGATGATCTCAAGTGCCTCGGGATTGTCAATATCAGCAAGTGTTTCTCCGATATTGAATCCTTCAATACCTACAACGGCACAGAGGTCGCCGGCCTTTACTTCACTTACCTTCTTTTTGCCAAGCCCTTCAAACACATACAATTCCTTCACTTTGCTTCTCTCAATAGTACCATCAAGTTTCATCAATGCCAACTGCTGATTTTCTTTAATGGAACCACGGGCCACTTTGCCAATAGCAATTCTTCCTAAAAATGAAGAATAATCCAATGAAGTGATTTGCATTTGAAGCGGGCCTTCCTTCTGTACAGGCGGTGGTACTTTTTCCAGTATCGCGTCCAGTAATGGAAAAATATTTTCTGTAGGATTCAGGGAAGTATTGAACCATCCCTGCTTACTACTTCCGTATAATGTAGGAAAGTCTAATTGTTCTTCGGTAGCATCCAGGTTGAAAAATAATTCAAACACTGCGTCATGGACTTCATCCGGACGACAGTTGGGCTTATCCACTTTGTTGATCACAACGATTGGCTTCAAATCCAATTCCAACGCCTTTTGCAATACAAACCTTGTCTGTGGCATCGGCCCTTCGAAAGCATCTACCAATAATAATACGCCATCTGCCATTTTCAGCACGCGTTCCACTTCACCACCAAAGTCGCTGTGGCCGGGAGTATCAATGACATTGATCTTTACATCTTTGTAAGTAACTGAGATATTCTTACTGAAAA